>JACNIG010000075.1 GCA_014383215.1 Candidatus Desulfatibia vada
GGATTCAGGGTCGTTTCAAACATCTGACAGACGCTGATTTAAAGCAAATTCAGCAGATGGTGGATGAAGACTGGAACCTTTTGCTGCGCAAAATAGAGTGTATGTCTTAAAACCGATTTCAAAACAAAAGATTGCCGGGGTAGTTCGGGCGGTGCTTGACGGCTGATGGTGTACAACTCAAGTGAGCGAAAACGCTCTATTGAGAGTTGTCAGGGGTCAGCCGCCTACGCTGAAGTTACGTCGTGCCAAGGGGGTCGGGGGTCAGGAAACAAATTTCATCTGAATTTTATAAAGCCCGTCTAAATGAGGTATAACTCATAAAGCAAAACTCATTTTCTGCCCCCTGATCCCTGACCCCTCCCTAATTGTGTTTTGGCACAATTAGGGTACAATTATGGTTGCATCAAGCTGAAAAGCTTAAGTTTTTTGCCGGGTTTGCCGATATATATCCCGAGATGCCGAGACAAGAGGATTTTTTATTTGACTTTTAGTGTTTAGCGTTTTAACAAGCGGGTAAACATTATGTGGCTCAAACGAAATACAAACCTGCAAGACACCTGATGAGTGGCCTTTTGTAAATTCATCAAAACTTGACATTTTGACATATTAAGCGATGGAAGAAGCTGAAACAATACGAGATAAACGCAGATTCGATATTTTCAAACAGCTGCAAAATGATAAGACGCTGATTAAGATGTACGTGCTGGGCCGGCAGTATGAGCGCTTAACCGTCGTTACCGGCACCCGCTCTGAAAAGAAGACCCCCTATTTTCTTATCGATCATCCCGAGGGTTTTACAAAAGCTGTCGCTAATGACGATAACTGTCGCATTCACTTCGAATTTGTTGGCAATGATAATCTGGTTTATACTTTCAAAACAACCGGCAAAGCGACTATAGGCGGCAAAATATACCTACCCTTTCCAGAAGTCATAACTCGCGTACAGAGAAGGAAAAATTTCAGAATGGTACCTCCTCTGGGCACGAAAATGTATATTGGCAAAAGCTTGGGCAGGCTGGAAATGAATGTTGTTGACATTAGCCAGGGAGGAGCACTTGTTCTGCCTGTCAGTCTCGATATGCAACATCCAAACGGTTCCGTCTTTAAAGTCGGGAGCAAGCTAAGGAATATTGAACTTACTTTTCCATTTGAAGAGAAAGTTTTCATAGTGCATGTTGATGAGGCGCAGGTAAGAAGGCTGGGTAAACAACCTGTAAACAACCGAATTAATTTTGCTCTTCAGTTCACAGACATCGATAAAAACCAGCAAAAAATACTGATCGATTTAATCTTTACCCTCCAGCGAAATACTCTCCGAAAAAGGATGTAAAACCAATAGGTTCTGCCTGTTGCTTGCGGGCGCGTTGAATTCGTGACTTTTTAGGGGTGCGAAACTTGAGTTAATACAGAAGTTGCATGGCTTTATTTAACAGTAGAGATATACTGCTCGATTATGCTGTGAAGTTCGACCGTCATTTCATGGAATTGGATTCCCAGGGTCGTCTTCTTACTATCTTTTGTAATATTTTTTACTGTTCCTGAAACCATCTGTTCATCCGGATTTCCGGGAAAATGACATCGCAAGGCGATTTGATCATCATTCTGCACAACCGGCAGCTTCATGTTCTTTGCGGCTTTAATTAAACAACGACATCCTTTTTCGTTTATGTCTAAGATAATTCCCTGTGTCTCTTGATCTTTGATTTTTGTTATAGCGGGAAGGTAACAGTCGATCCTTTTCGTTAAACGCAGATCGTGCTTTTCAATTACTTTCGGATACTCTAAGAAAAGCAATCTTTTAGGAGTATAAAGGGCTTCAATCAGTTTGGTTTGGAATCCAAAAACAGAACCTTTATATATATATCGAACAGTGATTTCGTTTCCTGGAAAAAGTTTATGTTTAATGCCGCTAATACGTAGTTTGTGTGGGAAAACCGGTTCTTTTATAATGAGATATTCGTCTAACTCCATCCCGACGAAAATAGTTTGATAGCGTGACGGAATTCCTTTGATTTCAACCTGTAACTGACCGCCTACCTCTATGCTGACACGCTTTTCTGTTTCTAAATTATCGCCTTCTCCATCCGTCATATTTACCTCCAAGAATGGTAATTGTCCGTCTAAAACCGGGTGCTGAACACCCGGTTGCAAACGCTTAAAACACCGACGTGGCTCACTCCTGAATGAAACGTTCTTTTAGAGGTCTCTTTTAGGTCAAGAAGACAGTCTAAGTTTAGCGATTTTTTAGCAAAGAGGCTTACCGAAGCCTTGATGGGCAAAAAACAGGTGCAGATCAAGTAAAAAACCGCTCACATTATGTATAGGATAAATGCGACTGGATGTCAATTGTAGCTATCAATCTCAAATAATTATTGACATTCAGAATGTTAACTGAATATTGAATCAAAACTTGATGATCTTTTAAAAAGTCACGAATTCAACTATACGAAGGAGAACCCATCATGACACTCACCAAAGCTCAAATCATCGAAGCAATCAGTATCAAAAACGGACTCTCAAAGAAACAATCCACTGAAACAGTCGAAACACTTCTTGGAGTCATGAAAAGCACTTTGGCATCCGGTGAGGATGTATTGATTAGCGGATTCGGCAAATTCTGTGTAAAGCAGAAAAAGGAACGGAAAGGCAGGAATCCGGCGACTGGTGAGGACTTGATGCTGGCACCAAGGAAAGTTGTTACGTTTAAGAGCTCCGGAAAATTGAGAGAACGGATCAGTGGGTAACAGCTGTTTGATTTACCTTGATGATAAATGACTAAAGGGTTACAGATAGTTTTCTGTAACCCTTTGATTTTTTTGGCTGAGGGACCAGGATTCGAACCTGGATTAACGGGGCCAGAACCCGTCGTCCTGCCGTTAGACGATCCCTCATTCGCTCAAACTAGTGCCCATCCATAAATGCATTTATGCTCTAAGTAGTTTTCAGATACACAAATGTGAGAAATGAGTCAAGATATAAAATCGCTTCACGATTTTATATAATGTACCGCTTTAAAGCAGGACTCGAACAAGGAAATTGCTATTATTTTACTTGTCCATTTAAATTAGTATTAGTAATAACTCAAGTTTCGCACCCTGATTTAAATCAAAATCCTTAGCGCCCAAGGGTTGGATGATATTTTTTAAAAGGCAAAATATAAACAGAGCGTTTTCGCTTTGTTGACGGCGCCTGGACATCAAATATCATTTTATCATACTGAATAGAATACAAAACTTCGACAAACGCTGCCGTTGCGCCTGGCCTGGTTGGATTGTGAGAACATAACTTTTTGCGCAGTTGTCGAGATATTTTACCTTTTAAAAAACACCATCCAACCTTTACGAGCAAAGCGCATCGTTAAAGTATGGGGTGCGAAACTTGAGTAATAAGTAAAGCCGGTTATGTTTTGCTTTTTGAGGTCATCCGCTTGTTTTTATGTTGCATGCGTGTTTTGGTCGTTATTCGGCCTGGAGCACAAGCAGCAAACAGGATATATTATTTAGTTATTTCATGTTGTTTTTCATTTTGAAAGCCATCATTGCCTGTATATTCAGGACTTGGATGCAATCAAACCGAAAAACTGCATGAAAAATTTCTTGACAATCCTTTGGGTTTTAATTACTAATGTTTTAACTTTTGCCGAGACATCTTTGTTACCAATAATTAACATAATTACAATTAGTTAAAAAGGATTTTTACTCATGCCTGTACCTAAACGCAAGAAATCTAAGTCAAAACGCGACAAACGACGCACCCACCAGAAAATTACCGCTCCAACTCTGACGCCCTGCTCCCATTGCGGAGAAGCCCGCCTCCCCCACCACGTGTGCCCCAGCTGCGGCACTTACAAGGGACGCAAAGTGGTTGAAATCGAAGAATAAAAAAACCAAACTGTTTGAGAGGTTATCATGACGGAACAAAACAAGCATACTGTGGTAGTTACAGGTGGCTCAAGGGGTATTGGCAGGGCCATTTGTCTTGCCCTGGCAGCACCGGATACACATATTTATTTTAATTATTTTTCACCAAACGATCCTGCTGGTGAAATGGAAGCTGCCGCTGAAACAGAAAGGCTTGTAGCCGATGCTCAAGGTACGGCAGTAAGCAAAAGTGTTAATATTGTAGAAAAAGAAGCGGTCGCAGGCTTTTTCGAAGAAGTACTGGACGCAACAGGGCGGATAGATGTTCTTGTCAACAATGCCGGTATTACCAAAGACGCACTCTTGGTCCGCATGAAAGAAAATGACTGGGATGCTGTTTTAGATATAAACTTAAAGGCTGCTTTTGTATGTACGAAGATTGCCGCCAAGGCCATGATGAAACAGCGATATGGACGTATTGTAAACATAGCATCGGTTGTGGGCGTAACCGGCAATGCGGGCCAGGCAAATTATTCGGCTTCAAAAGCCGGCTTAATCGGACTTACCAAAACTACTGCAAAAGAACTTGCATCACGTGGCATTACGGTTAATGCAGTTGCACCCGGTTTTATTGAAACGGATATGACTGCATCACTTCCCGAAAAGGCCAGAAACGCAATGCTGGACCAGGTCCCGCTGGGACGTGCGGGAAAGCCCGAAGATGTGGCCGGTGTTGTTGCCTTTCTGGCTTCTGAAAGGGCGTCATACATTACAGGGCAGGTTATTCATATAAGTGGTGGTATGTATATGTGAAAGGAGGTGATTTAAATGTCTGTACAAGAGAAAGTAAGAAAGATCATTGCCGACAAATTAAGTGTTGACTTGGCTGAAGTTGTGCCGGAGGCGTCCTTTGTGGATGACCTGGGCGCTGATTCTCTGGATCTCGTTGAGCTGATCATGTCCATGGAAGAGGAATTTGACATTGATATATCTGATGAAGAAGCTGAAAAACTGCTGACAGTCAAGGATGCCTTTGATTATATTGAAGCGCAGTAATCCACATATTTACTGATCAAATAAGGAGGTATTTTTGGAAAGACGAGTTGTTGCCACAGGGTTGGGGCTTATAACTCCCCTTGGCATCGGAGTCGAGGAGAATTGGTCCGCCTTGTGTGCCGGCAAATCGGGGATCGCCGAAATAACCCGCTTCGACGCGTCTGATTTCAAAACAAAGATCGCCGGAGAGGTAAAAGATTTTCAAGCTCAAGATTTTCTCCCTAAAAAAGAGGCCCGGCGGACAGAATCTTTTATTGCTTACGCCGTCGCCGCATCCCGGATGGCACTGGAAGATTCCGGATTGGTAATCGACAGCTCCAATGCCGAACGGGTGGGTGTTCTTACCGGATGCGGTCTCGGCGGTCTTTTGATGCTCGAACAAACAAGCAGGACTCTGGAAAAAAAGGGCCCCAGACGGGTGAGCCCGTTTTTTATTCCCATGATGATCGGCAATATGGCGCCGGGCATGGTTTCGATCCATCTTGGCGCCAAGGGCCCCAATTCATCTATTGCCACAGCCTGTGCAGCCGGCACCCATGCGATTGGAGAAGCTTACAAAATCATCAAGGCAGGCGCTGCTGATGCGATGATAGCAGGGGGTGTGGAATCGGTTATCACTCCCACGTGCGTTGCCGGTTTCAATGCCATGAAGGCTCTTTCCACCCGTAACGCAGAGCCACAGAAGGCATCCCGTCCCTTTGATCGCGACCGTGACGGTTTTGTTGTGGGAGAAGGCTGCGGTATTCTTATCCTGGAATCTCTGGACAAGGCTCTGGCCCGGCATGCCCGGATTTATGCCGAAATCATCGGCTATGGAATGAGCGGAGACGGATTCCACATGACGGCCCCTTCACCGGATGGTGAAGGCGCAGCCCGTTGTATGGAGGCGTCGCTTGTGGATGCGGGGATCGCTTATACCGAAATCGACTACATTAATGCCCACGGTACCTCAACGCCGCTCAACGACCTTTATGAAACCATAGCTGTTAAATCTGTTTTCAAGGAAAAGGCGCCGCTGATACCCATCAGTTCAACCAAATCAATGACCGGTCATCTTTTAGGCGCTGCCGGTGGAGTTGAGACGGTTTTCACGACGCTTACGATTTATGACAGTGTAATTCCCCCGACGATAAATTTAGATAATCCTGACCCGGAGTGCGACCTTGATTATGTTCCCAATGTCAGTCGCAAAGCCGACGTCAGGACGGCTATGACCAACTCTTTCGGTTTTGGAGGAACAAACGCAACCCTGATACTCAGAGAGTATTCAAACTGACCAGGCCCTTTGAGGAAAGAATCCTGGCCCAAAGGATCAGGTTTTGGTTTCACCCCATAGGGGTGCACCTATCTCAAATGGAGTAAATTAAATTCCAAATAACAA
>JACNIG010000379.1 GCA_014383215.1 Candidatus Desulfatibia vada
CGGCCCAGGGAAAGATCGAGGCCATGAAAGCCGGCGGCATTCACGTTTGTGAAAACCTGGGCGTTTTGGGAGAGCTGTGCGCCGATGTGTTTTAATAGCTTCAATTAAGAATGATTTCGTAAAAAGCTACGAATTCAACTACAGATGGCTAAGTAAAAAGGTTCATATACAAGGCGTAGTATTTTTTCAGGAACGAGGCTATACACGTAGTATGCCGAGTGTCTGAAAAAATACTACAACGCAGTATATGGGACTTTTTACAACGCCATCAATTAATAAGGAGAAAACGATGGACAAAAAAGTAACCGTTGTCGGGGCCGGGAATGTTGGAGCGACTGCTGCACAGCGGTTGGCCGAAAAAGAATTATGCGACGTTGTCTTGATTGACATTATTGAAGGTGTTCCCCAGGGAAAAGCCCTTGATCTTGCCGAAGCGGCACCAATTGAAAAACATGATGCTCGACTGACGGGGACAAACGAATATGATGTTTCCGCAGAATCCGATATCGTCATTATCACCGCCGGTATTCCCAGGAAACCGGGTATGAGCCGTGACGACCTTCTAAAAACCAATGCCAACATTATGAAAGATGTTACCCAGAAAATCGTTCGACACTCTCCTGAAGCCGTCCTTATTATTGTCAGCAACCCGCTGGATGCCATGTGCCATGTGGCCTATGAGGCCAGCGGTTTTCCGAAAAACAGGGTTATCGGCATGGCAGGTGTACTCGATTCGGCCCGCTTTAGAGCCTTTATCGCCATGGAGCTTGACGTTTCGGTTGAAAGTACCCATGCATTTGTCCTTGGCGGACACGGTGATACCATGGTTCCGCTGCCGCGCTACTCTACAGTCGCCGGTATACCGATTACCGAATTGATGCCCAAAGAACGCATTGATGCATTGGTTGCAAGAACTGCCACCGGCGGAGCAGAGATCGTCAGCCTGTTGAAAACCGGAAGCGCCTATTATGCTCCGGCATCGGCTGCTGTTGAAATGGCAGAATCGATTTTAAAAGACAAAAAGAAAATCCTCCCCTGCGCGGTATATCTGGAAGGTGAGTACGGCATCAACGATCTTTTCATCGGGGTTCCCGTAAAATTGGGTGCCAACGGCGTGGAGGAAATCATTCAGATAGCACTTACCGATGAAGAGCAGGCTGCACTTGATAAGTCCGCAGGTGCCGTAAAAGAACTGGTCGAAGCATTAAAGAAGCTGTAATTAGAGTAGTTATCGAAATAACGTTTCGTTTCCGCTGAAATGTAGAAAGAGGGCACTACTTGCCCCAAACGGGGCTATTAAGTCTCACGCGTAACATTTTCTATAATATCAAAATGTAATCGCTATTAAAAATATATTTGGGACATTTTCGACACGTTTGCCTAAAATCTTTTCCTGCAAGTCGATGTCGTCTAATTGCTAAATAAATATAATATTTCAAACAGTTAACTTTTTGTTGTTCTTTTGGCACAGCTATTGCGTAAGCACATAACCTGTGGGTTATTTTATTGATGAAATGTACCGCTTCCCGCCGCAAAGGTAGGGGGGCAATTCTCTGTGGTTCGAAATATCTTGACAATGAGAAATAATTCGATATTTTGGAAACGGGTCTTTTTTTTTGCTTTTGACTCTTTTTCGGACAAAACGGGCCATTACCTCATTTCAAGCCTTTTAAACAGACCAGAGATGCTCAACAGCGTTCATTAGAATTAAAAATAATGTCAACTCCAGTTAACGATAACACTATACTTGCAGAAGGTGAGTCGTATGATTGAAATAAGAATACACGGCCGCGGAGGCCAGGGCAATGTGGCGGCCGCAGAGCTTCTCTCCATTGCCGCTTTTAAGGACGGTAAATTTGCCCAAGCTTTTCCCTCGTTCGGAGCGGAACGAATCGGCGCCCCTGTTATGGCGTTCGTAAGAATTGACGACAAAAAAATTCGTACCCGCGAAGAAGTCAAAACTCCGGATTATATCATTGTCCAGGATTATCATTTAATCGACTCGGTACCGGTTCTGGATGGACTAAAATCCGACGGTATGATTTTGATAAATGCGGAGCAGGCCCCCGAAGATTTGCGGATCAAAACGTCAGCCACCGTTGAAACCATTTCGGCCACGGAAATCGCCCTGGAAATTATCGGCAGGCCCATCCCCAATGCGGTTATGATTGGAGCATTCTGCTCCATTACAGGGCTGGTGAGCCTGGGGGCGGTGCAGGAAGCTATTATGGCTAAATTTCCCGGCAAGGTTGGTGAAAATAACGTCGCGGCCATGGAACGCGCCGTTGAAATCATGCAAAAGAGGTAGTTTTATGCTTAAACAAATTGAAGGATCGTTTGCTGTTGCGGAAATGGTGGCCATGTGCCGTCCCAATGTTATATCCGCCTATCCGATTACGCCGCAAACCCATATTGTTGAAGAACTTTCAGTGTTAGTAGGTACAGGACAACTGGATGCAGAATTCGTGAACGTGGAAAGTGAATTTTCGGCAGCTTCGGTTGTGCTGGGCGCCAGCGCCGCCGGCGCCCGCGCCTACACGGCCACATCATCGCAAGGGTTGCTGCTGATGGCCGAAGTAGTTTATTGTATTGCCGGAATGCGCCTGCCCATTGTAATGACCTGTGCCAATCGTGCTATCTCGGCGCCACTAAGCATCTGGAATGATCAGCAGGACTCCATGGCCTTGAGGGATGCCGGCTGGATACAACTGCATGCCGAGGACAACCAGGAGGCATCGGATCTGCACGTCCAGGCATTCAAGATTGCGGAAAAGACTTCTCTGCCGGTGATGGTATGCATGGACGGCTTTATTCTGACCCATGCTTTTGAACCGGTTGATCTTCCTGAGCCTAAAGAAGTGGATGCCTTTTTACCTCCCTTTAAGCCGACAAATATCGTTGATCCCCGGTGGCCGAGAGGCATAGGTCTTTTCGCGGACCCACGTTTTTATCATGAAACCCGCTACATCCTGCACCGTGCCATGGAAAAATCCGGGAAAACCATCAAAGCAGTCAGCGCTGAATTTGCTAAAACCTTTGGTAGAGAAAGTGGCGGATTCATCAAAACCTACAATCTGAAGGGTGCTGATCTGGTCATTATTTCCATGGGTTCAGTGGTCGGTACCATCAAGGATCTCATTGATGAGCTTGCCGAGGAAGGCAAAAAGGTCGGGTTGTTGCAGATATGTTCATATCGTCCGTTTCCGCGGAAAGAGATATACGATGCCTTGAAAGGCAAAATGAACATTGTTGTACTCGAAAAATCAATTTCACTGGGAAGAGGCGGCATTCTGGCCAGCGATGTGCGTTGGTCGTTTCCGCGAGCCGAGAAAAAAGATCGCAATATCAGCAGTTTTATTGCCGGCCTGGGCGGCCGCAATATAACTAAGGACGATCTGCGATATATGGTGGAAAAGGTCAAGAAAGAACCGGTGGAATTAGAATTTCTGGGCCTCAATAAGGACCTTATAGCCAAGAAAGATTTATAATTATGAATGCAAAAGCTGAAGAATTCGATAAAGTCGAAAAGAAAGATTTATTCGCCAGTGGGCATCGGGCCTGCGGCGGCTGCGGCCAGGCTCTGGCCGCCCGTCTGGTGGCGGATGCCGCCGGTGAAAATACGATTGCCTGTGTTGCCACCGGTTGCCTGGAAGTGTTTAGCTCACCTTATCCGGATCCGGCCTGGCGGATCCCATTTCTGCACAGCCTCTTTGAAAACGCGGCGGCGGTTGCATCCGGAGTGGATGCCGCCTACAAAGCGTTAAAGAAAGGGCCCGTGAATATCATTGCCCAGGGAGGTGACGGCAGCACTGCCGACATTGGCTTTCAGTGTATCAGCGGCATGCTGGAACGGGGGCACAATATCCTCTATGTTTGCTATGACAATGAAGCCTATATGAATACCGGCGTTCAGCGTTCCAGCTTTACCCCCTATGGTGCCAAAACCTCAACAACACCCTTTGGTAACACTACCCGCAAGAAAAATATGCCGATGATCGCAGCTGATCACGGTATTCCTTATGTGGCCACCGCTACGGTGGATGATTATAAAGACCTGCAGCGGAAGGTAAAGACGGCGCTTTCCATTGAGGGGCCCAAATATATCCACATCCTGGCCCCCTGTCCTTTGGGTTGGGCGCATCACGGAGAACTCACCGTGGAGATCTGCCGGCTGGCCAAGGATACCGGTCTGTTTCCGATATTTGAAATCATAGACGGTAAAATGACAAATGTCAGAAAAATCCCGGCCAAAGTCCCTGTGGATGAGTACCTGAAAGTTCAGGGTCGCTTCAAACACTTGTACAAGAAAGGGGTTCCTTCGAAAGAGGTGGCCGAGATTCAGGAAATCGCTAACCAAAATATTGAAAGGTTTAATTTATAATGAAAAAGCTGCCTTTAGGATTAGTTATTGATTTGCGTGATGTGGTTCCTTACAAAACCGGGTCATGGCGTACGTTGATGCCTGTAAATCTGACACAAATGCCGCCTTGTACGCATAGTTGTCCCGCCGGCAATGATGTGCGCGGTTTTCTTAGAGTCCTGGCGGACAAAAATGATTATGAACAGGCCTGGCATGTCTTGACCCGCACCAATCCATTGCCGGCGACCTGCGGCCGGGTTTGTCCCCATCCCTGTGAAGTGGGCTGCAACCGCCGGGACTTTGATACGGCTGTGGCCATCAACTGTGTGGAGCGTTGTGTTGGCGATTATGGGTTGGAGCAGAATCTGAAGCACAAAAAATTGAGTGGCGCCAGAAAAGAGAAAGTGGCGGTGGTCGGTTCCGGCCCGGCCGGGCTATCCTGCGCCTTTCATCTGGCCAAACGCGGATTTAAGGTGAAAATTTTCGAGTCGTACGGTGAACCCGGCGGCATGATACGCTACGGGATCCCGTCCTACCGCCTGCCGAATTACATCCTGAAGCAGGAGCTTGATGCCATTCTTGATTTGGGCATTGAGTTGGAGTGCAATGTCAAGGTGGGCGTCAATATCCCCATGGACCAGTTGCGGCAAAATTACGAAGCGGTTTTTTTGGGTATAGGGGCTCAAAAAGGCTTGTCTATTGATCTCCCTGGTAATGATGCTCAGAATGTGTTTAGCGGTGTGGAATTTTTACATGCGGTCAACAGCGGCAAATGGGTGGATGTCGGCAAGGATGTAGTCGTCATCGGCGGCGGCAATACGGCCATGGACTGCGCCCGGGTGGCCAAACGCCTGGGAGCCAATGTGAGCGTGGTCTACCGCCGCACCCGGGTGGAGATGCCCGCGATCACGGCTGAGATTGATGAGGCCATGGAAGAGCGTATTATGTTTCGTTACCACACCAACCCGGCTAAAATTATAACCGATGAAGAGAGGGTCGTCGGCATTTTGTGTACCCAAATGGAATTAAAAGAACCGGACGCCAGCGGCCGGGCCAGGCCGGTCCCCATTGCCGGGTCAGAATCGGTTATTCCGGCGGACACGGTCATCATGGCCACCGGCCAGGCGGTCGATTATGACGGCATTGACGTTCAAAAGACGGGTGATAAATGGACCCAGACCAACGAACTGCTCATGACCAGTATTGATGGCGTTTTCGCCGGTGGTGATGCCGTACTTGGCCTGGAGACCGTTGCCGCCGCCATCGGTCAGGGGATGCGAGCCGCTTCCGCCATTGAGGACTACATTGATCATAATGTGGAAAGCCGGCTGTCACAACCGCCGGTGATTTACTCCAAGGACTTGAATACATATTATTATGAGAAATCAAAAGTCTTTACTAAAGAAGCTGAGCCGATCCATAAGCGGCTGAAGGGTTTTAAGGAGATTTATCTGCCCTTTGATCAGGATGAGATTATTGTTGAATCAAATCGCTGCTTCAGCTGCGGACTCTGTTTCAGGTGCAACAACTGTTATATGTACTGCCCGGACAACGCTGTCCAAAAATCGAAGACCGGACATTTTGAATTTGATTACGATTTTTGCAAAGGCTGCGGCCTGTGCGCCAAAGAATGCCCCTGCCGGTATATACAGATGACACTTGAAAAATAACCCGGTTCCCTTCTTTTATAGCGATTCTCAAAATAACGTTGGGGTTTCCGCCGTCGGATAATTTCGTTTAGGTCGGCAAGAACTCGCTAATAAAAGCGCGTAAATAGGTTAAAAAAGCCCTCCCGATTGGAAGGGCTTTTTTGTTGAGCATCCGCCGCAAAGCCTTTCTGATTATGGATGGACACGGGGCCACTGCACTCCTTCACGGTCTTCGACAAAATAACAGAAGCGGTTCCACTCGAACTCTTTTAAAC
>JACNIG010000195.1 GCA_014383215.1 Candidatus Desulfatibia vada
AGGCAGCCAAACTGCTTGGTATTTCCAGGCCCACGCTGCATTCCAAGATCGAAAAATATGGTCTTAAACTCGAGACCTCCGTCAAAGAAAACTCGTTTTAATTTTTTTAATGCGGTTTATGGCAAAATTGAAAAATTTTTCGTTAGGTCGTATGATACGCATATTCAGAAAGAATCCTGAGAAAGAGGTTCACTCTGAGACGGAAGAATTAAAGGAAATGGTGCTGGGCGCCAGAATGCCCAATAAGGTCCGGAAAATTGCACTCAAAGAGATCGAAAGACTTGCGAAAACCAGTCCCTCCAGCGCGGAATATACCATCGGTATTAATTATATCGATTATATAGTGAGCCTCCCCTGGAACAAGATGACCGAAGATAACCTTGATATTGAGCGAGCCGAATCGATTCTCAACAAGGAACACCACGGTCTGGCCCAGATCAAGGATCGCATACTGGAACATTTGGCTGTTAGGATATTAAAGTTGTCCCGCAAGCACAGGATATTGGTGGTAGATGACGAAGAAATGAACCGTAAGAATCTTGAGTATGTTTTTGATAAGGACGGCTATTATGTCGATACTGCTGCCAACGGGATTGAGGCCCTTAGTCTTTTAGAAAAAAGCAGCTATGATGTTATTGTGACGGATCTCAAAATGGAAAAAGTTGACGGCATGGATGTTCTGGATCATGCCAAGGCCGGGGATCCCAATATTGAAGTTATCATGATCACCGGTTATGCCACCATATCAGCAGCTGTTGAAGCCATGAAGAAGGGATCCTACCAATTCCTTTCCAAACCGTTGAAGCTGGTTGAAATTAGATCAACCATTCAAAAAGCATTGTTAAAAAAAATGGTTCGGCTGGAACCCAAAGGCCCTGTTCTTTGCTTTGCCGGTCCTCCGGGCACCGGAAAAACCTCTTTGGGAAAGTCAATTGCTCGAAGTTTGGAGAGAAAATTCTTGCGCATTTCCCTGGCCGGAATGAAAGACGAGGCTGAAATAAGAGGTCATCGTAGAAGCTATGTGGGTGCCCTGCCCGGTAGAATAATCCAGGAAATTCGGCGGGCAGAATCAAAAAATCCAGTTATAATGCTGGATGAAATCGATAAAATCGGGCAGGGTTTCAAAGGAAATCCGGCCGCAGCCCTGCTGGAAGTTCTCGACCCCGAGCAGAATACGAATTACGTCGATCATTATCTGGATGTTCCTTTTGATCTGTCAAAGGTTATGTTCATCACCACGGCCAACACCATTGATTTTATACCCGCCCCGCTGCTCGATCGACTGGAAGTTATCCACCTTGCGGGTTATACGGAAGAAGAAAAGGTGATAATCGCCTCTAATTATTTAGTTCCCAAAGAAATAGAAGAAGCCGGACTCTCCAACAATCCACCTGCTTTTACCTCCGAGGCAATTCGAAAGATTATCAGGGAATACACTCGGGAAGCAGGGCTTCGAAATCTCCAAAGGCATATCGCGGCCATCTGCCGCAAAATAGTCCTCCAAACCCTTAAAAATAATAAAAAAAATAACCCTGATGCCATAACCCCCGAAACAGTGGAGCACCTGCTGGGTTCTGGAAAACATCATTTTGAAGTTGTTGGCGCCAACGAAAGAATCGGTGTGGCGACCGGCCTGGCATGGACGGCGGCAGGTGGAGAGATTATTTTCATTGAAGCTGCAAAAATGAAAGGAAAAAGCCGCCTCGTATTAACGGGCTCTTTGGGAGATGTGATGAAAGAATCCGCCCAGGCAGCATTGAGTTATATTCGCAGCCATACCGCCTTGTTCAATATCCCTGAAAACATATTCGAAAAAAATGATATCCATATTCACGTTCCGGCCGGGTCTATTCCCAAGGATGGACCTTCGGCCGGACTGACCATCGCTGTTGCGCTGATTTCACTGTTAATCGACCGGCCGTGCAGGAGAGATACGGCCTTAACAGGCGAATTGACCTTAAGCGGTCGGCTGCTCCCTGTGAGCGGCGTGAAAGAAAAAGTTTTGGCAGCCCACCGGGCCGGGGTAAAGTCCATTATTTTTCCGGCTAAAAATAAGGTTGATCTTAAGCAAATCCCCGCTGAAATCAAAAAGGATTTGATGATTCACACAACCGATGAATTAATAAAAATTGTGGTTCTTCTCCAATTTAGTTGGAGAAAGCCTGATAAATTTTCAGCGTAAAGTACCGCAGATCGTGGAATCCGTAAGCTTTACGTTTAATGACTTTAATTTTGTTATTCACACCTTCTATTTTTCCGGTGTGAATCGGATAATCACAGTGATTGAGGATGCCGTCTCGATATCGTTCCAGCATCTTGGCAAAGCTTGTCACTGATGGGTGATTTAAAGATCGTGCAAGTGCACACCATTGGTCAATGGCCTTGGCTGCCCATGTTCTTGAACGGTAGGTCCATATGTGTTTGAGTTTTTCTTTCAGAATCATCACCGTATTAATGACTTCATTGAGCGCCAGCAGTTCTTTAAGTTGTTGTCGGTGGTTTTTGCGTCGCACGTTTTTCCGGTTTTTCAGTAGCAGGTATTTAGCCCCTTTATAGACGGCTTTATCCTGCTCAGAGGCCTTTCGGTACTCACTGTTTCGGACCTTATCGATAACTCGGCTAAAATTGGCCACGACGTGGAACAGATCGAAAACGATTTTGGCTTGAGGCAGTTTTTTTTAACGGCCTTGATAAACGGATCCCACATATCCATAGCGATGGCCTCAATGGCTTTACGCTGCTTAGGCTTCAACTGATTGAAAAACCGTTCCAACGTTTTGGCCTTTCGATCTTTGCCGACAAAGAGCACCCGGCCTGTGAGATAGTCCAGAACAATGGTCAGATACCGGTGGCCTTTTCGGATCGAGATTTCGTCCACGGCCAAGATGCGCAAGCCTTGGTAGTCGGGTTGTCCGTAATCGCGTTCCAGATAAAACTTGTCGATGGCTTTGACTGTTTTCCAATCCAGTCCCAGATGCTGAGCCACATCGGATACGGTCATCAACCGGCACAGCTGATAGACATAAAGAGCCAATCGAGTTGTCACCCGAAGATACGGGTGAAAGAACTCCAAATCTTCGACATGGATGCCTTGACAGTGAGCGCAAAACACTTTTCGGTATTTGCAGGTGACCCACAACCTGGCAGTGGCCAGGTTCAGATCCCGAAGTTTGCGCCGGGTCCAGCTGTGGACACCGGAAGCCCTCTGCCCGCATCCATGGCATATGGGTTGAAAACGCTTGTCGGGCTGCACATGGATTTGAGCTGCCGTAGCCTCGGGTGTAACCGTTTGATTTACAATTTTGATTCGACGAAAAGGGAAATAAGGTGCTATAGTGGGTACGGACATCGCAGGCCTCCTTTGGATAATGTTTATCGTGGCAGACAAACTTATATCCATTGAGATACCGGATGTCCATTCTATTTGAATTCACTATGTTTCACCTGTTTTTTACTCAACTAAATTGGAGAAGATCCAAAATTGTAGATTTGGTCTTAAATTGAACCGGCCTGTCCCGCTTGCGGGGCTTGTCAGGGTTAAGTGTGTATTTATGCATAAGATAATGGACATGATATCAACGAGGCTGGGTGATAGGGGACTGGTTTCCCTTGAAATAAATCGGCTTATCAAGGATGTGTCAAATGTCATCGGCCAAGAAAGGCATTTTGAATCGACCAGCCTAAACAAGGCGCTGAAAAGCCTTGGGTGGGAAGAACATATTCTGGATTACCATACCCTGGAATTGATTTGTTTATTTCTTGAAGATGAAACGGAATTTAAAACCAATCAATAGACTGGCCCTTAACCAACTTTTTTGCTCTTTCAATTTGAATTCCCCGCTGCTTGTCGAAGCGAAACGTTGATCCCGCCTACCGGGGCAGCGAAGGATGAATTCAAATGAAAGGAGGTATGCATGCCAAACGTAAGAATTAATGGCTTAAAAAACCGGCTTTATATTACGCTGCGAGATTGGGAGCAGGCCGATATGTTCGCCTATGTCCAAAAAATCGAGTCCGCTTGTAAAGCGCTGGCTTCCGGTTTCACCTGCCTGCTCGTTTTGCAAAAAAATGGGTTAATCCACCAAAAAAACAAAGACCTGCTTTTCAGTACAACGGATCTGATTTCGGCTTATGGGGCCAGTAAAGTTGCTTATGTTAGAAAAACCAACGGCAATTCGAGTATCTCCCGGCTAAGTCCGCTTAATTTTCAACCCTTTATACCGGTAGAACATGCCTTGAATATCAAGGAAGCCGAGAACATCCTTGATGGTAAAACGCCTTATATCAGGTCTTTGCAATACGTTTCTTAAAAGGTGTTATCAGAATGCTATTTCCGGTATCCGGTGTGGAAGTAAACCCTTTCGTTCCTTTTATAGCAGCATTTATCGTTTCATTTTTTACTTCCATGGGCGGCGTATCCGGAGCAGCGCTGATGGGAACATTTATCACTTCCGTGGCAGGGGTAACCTTCTATCAATTTCTATCACAATTTTATCCCGATGTCTCGGTAGCGCCGGACTGGAGTTTGGGGTTTTTATTTGGTATCGGCGGCTTTTTAGGCATGTATCTCGGCGCCCGAACCCAGAAGTTTGTTCCAGCCAAATATATTAAAGGTATGCTTTGTGTTTGCGTGTTGTTTGTGGCAGGCAAATATCTTATCGATTTTATTATGTAATCAATAGGAAATCTATAAAATTATTACACTTTACGAGTATAAGTCATCATTCGCCGGTGATGATTACCTGATGAAGCCCTGTGATATAGAGCAGCTTATGGGCAAGGTACAGGAAGCCGCCGTAAAAAAACGCGACCACGAAGAGAAAATCAAAGCGGCACGGGTCAGAGAGGCCCTGTCCGCTCACGGCCTGGAGTAAGATGCCGCTTGAAAAACCGATTGAAATTATTTACAAGTAAACTTTATCACCGTTTCGAGGGAGATGGTTTGAGTCAGCATCGAATTGGATGGCGGCAATCATAAGGGGCAGGTTCAAAAAGAACAGGACTCAAGCGAATCGTGAAACGTTACTTTTCCATGATAGATATTCGCAAATAAGACAGGAAGTATCGACCATGTGGGCTCACATTAACCTTCGCGTCCGAATTTATCTGATTTTGGCTATCCTGGTTGTCGTAACATCCCTGGGCGGGCTGATCCTGGTGCGGTATACCTACCAGATGGAAGATGTCCTATCGTCAATTATTGATAAAGACCTTGCCGCCTTTCAATCGGCCGAAGACCTGGAACATTCTCTTGTAAATCAGAAAGGGTTTGTCTCCTATTATTTTATGGATGGCGATCCTAAATGGCTCCGGCAGTTGGGTGAGTTTCGACAAATTTTCAAACAAAAAATCTCGGAAGCCCTTGTCCATGCCAACACCCCCGGGCAAAAAGAAGCTGCTGAGCAGATCAACAAAGAATACAAGCTTTACATAGAAGGCAAAGACCGTGTTATTGCGTTCTATACGTCCGGCAAAAAAGAGGTCGGCTTAAAGCTGCATGAAAAAGTGCGGGCGCACTATTTTAAAATCCTCGACTTGTGCGCGGGATACAAAGATTTCCACAAAAAGAGAATCCTTCAGGCGTAGCAGGAAAGCCGTAATCGGGCCGCCGGTATGCGGCTGGTTGCCGGAGGCGCCGTGGTGTTGGTTGTCATACTGGGATTACTGCTGGCCTTTGTCATGGCCAGGCAAATTCTGGATCCATTGCACCGGCTGGCCCAGGAGGCCCTAAAAGCCCGGAAAATGACATCAAAACGCTAAGCCACAGGATTCACGGGCTGATGGAAGATGCCGACCAAGCCCACTTGGAACTCGAGCTCAGCCGCGAACACCTGTTGCAGGCTGAAAAAATGGCCATGGTGGGCAAGCTGGCCGCCGGGGTGGCCCACAGCATTCGAAATCCGCTCACTTCCGTGAAAATGCGGTTGTTTTCGCTGAACCGGTCGCTGGAATTGAATGACTACCAAAAAGAGGACTTCCAGGTCATTACCGAGGAAATCCGTCACACCGATACCATTGTTCAAAACTTTTTAGAGTTTGCCCGCCCGCCCAAACTTAAAATGCAGCTGGTCAGTCCCTCGGCCGTAGTGGACCAAACCCTGCAACTACTGGAGCACCGTCTGAAATCCTACGATGTTGATGTTCAGGTCAACCGCAAACAGCCGCTTCCCGAGATCGAAATAGATCCCGAGCAGTTGAAAGAAGTTTTTGTCAACCTCATCGAGAACGCCTGTGAGGCCATGGAGCAGGGTGGGTCAATTGTGATCACAGAAGAAACGATCCCACGGCCATCAAATCCTGCGGCATTGATACGGTTAAGTGACACCGGCCCCGGCATTTCCGAATCGATCCGGGAAAAGCTGTTTGAGCCCTTTTTTACCACCAAAGAAGAAGGTACAGGTCTGGGTTTGAGCATTGCCCTC
This sequence comes from Candidatus Desulfatibia vada, assembly GCA_014383215.1. Lineage (GTDB taxonomy): Bacteria > Desulfobacterota > Desulfobacteria > Desulfobacterales > UBA11574 > Desulfatibia_A > Desulfatibia_A vada. Next base: position 6,423 of record JACNIG010000195.1, read on the forward strand.
CGAATTGTAGAAGAACACCAGGGCCGGCTGGATGTTACCTCTAAAGAATCCCAAGGGACAACCTTTACCATCACCCTTCCGCTAAAGGAGTCTGGTCATGAGTAAGATTTTGATCATTGACGACGACGATCAGCTTAGAAAAAGTTTTGACAAGCTGCTAACCGAAGAGGGCTATCGAGTCGTCTGCGCTGCATCCGGGGAAGCCGGGCTTGACATGGCAGCGCAAGAGAATCCGGACCTTATTATTTTAGACATGCGCCTGCCGGGTATGAACGGGCTTGAAACCTTTAAGGCCATTCATAAAATCGAGCCCAAGCTCCCTGTAATCATCATGACGGCCTACGGCACCACCGAAACGGCCATCGAAGCCACTAAGCTGGGCGCTTTCGACTATATTTTAAAACCCTTTGATGTCCCCGACATGTTGACCGTGATCGCCAAAGCTCTGGAAGCCGGCCGCTTCATGCGCTATCCGGTGGATATGAACGTATCCCCTGATAAAGCTTTCCGGGAAGCCATCATCGGCCGCAGCACTCCCATGCAGGACGTCTACAAGGCCATTGGCCGAGTTGCTCCCACGGATGCCACGGTTCTGATTCGGGGTGACTCCGGAACAGGCAAAGAACTGGTGGCCCGGGCGATCTACCAGCACAGCCTGCGGGCCGACAAACCCTTTCTGGTGATCAACTGTGTTGCCATACCCGAAACGCTGCTTGAAAGCGAGCTGTTCGGTTATGAAAAAGGAGCCTTTACCGGAGCCGTTCATCGCCGGGTAGGGAAAATCGAACAGGCCCACGGCGGTACGGTTTTTTTAGATGAAATCGGCGATATGCCCTTAAATCTTCAGGCCAAAATGCTGCGACTTCTTCAGGAAAAAAGCATAGAGCGTCTTGGCGGGCGCCAGACCATTCCTGTCGATGTACGCATTATTGCCGCCACAAACCGCGATCTTGAAGTGGCGATTACAAACGGACGCTTCCGTGAAGACTTATATTACAGGCTCAAGGTGGTTACTATCCGACTTCCCCTCCTGTGCGAACGGCCGGAAGATATAGCGCTGCTCACAGAGTATTTTCTCACCCGCTTTACATTTGAGGCCGGCACGGCCAACCCCGGGATTACCAAGGGGGCTAGGGCATTGCTTGCCAACCATCCCTGGCCGGGCAATGTTCGCGAGCTGGCCAATACTCTTCAAAAAGCGTTGATTTTCAGCCGTGGAACACCTATCTCCGCCGAGGATATCGACCAGGCCATCCGTGAAAAGAGTCCTGTCAGCAACGGCCACAAGGAGAGCAGGGATGAAATTCTGCGCCGGCTAATACGCCGGGAACTGACCGCTAAAACCGGCGAAAACATATTTGATGCCTGCATGGACCGCTTTGCCAGTATTGTTATCAGCGAAGCACTGAACCTCAGCGGTGGAAACCGTTCCCAGGCGGCCAAACTCTTGGGTATTTCCAGGCCCACGTTGCACTCCAAGATCGATAAGTACGATCTCAAGCTCGAAACCTCAGTTAAGGAAAATACGGCCTAATCTTTTTTACACTATAATCCTCATAATAAATATTCCCTTTTACATATTGTAAAAATACTCGACAGGCACGCGCCGCACGCTGGGGACAGTATCGATCCACCCTCCTTGGTTATTTCTATAATTCCAGATAGTTAACAAAAACAAATCTGTCTTCTTTTTTTGGCACATCTATTGCTTTTAAGATGATTGTGACACGTAAACAGGGTTATTCTGAGTTACCCGGCAGGTCCTCTTTTGGCATATCTTTGTGATTATTGTCGCTTAAGGTTTTAATGATGACCGCACAAAAGGAAAGATAATATGAAAAAGATAAACAAGATCATGGTTGCGTGTGACTTTTCGGAGTATACAGCACAAGCTTTGGAATATGGCGCTGAACTGGCCGATAACTTGAAGACCGATCTGATTGTAACCACTTTATATGATCTCATTGAAGCGGTTTCCGAAGAGGTAAAGTCTGGGGAAGATCATCTGGTCTCCATCATTGTGAAAGATATGCTTTATACCAACAGGACGCTTTCGCGTCTCCAATAGATGATCATTTCTTCCATGGAGTTTAATATGTATAAGACAATTCTGGTGCTGCTTGACGGCTCAAAAAGGGCTGAGGTGATTAGTGTGACCGGAGAAATGTTTTTCACCACATGACAAGTTTCAACCAATTGCTATCACGGTTATGTACATTCACAAAATTAATAACAGACTCCATCTTTATCAGGAGTTTTTTAATGTACTTAACAAGTAAATGGGAGGAGGAATTATGGATGCTTTACTATTAATGATTCTGGCATTTGCCGGTTATATTGTCATGTACAATTTGTACGGCAAATATATTGCCAGGAAAATATTCGCTTTGTCGGGTGACGCCAAGACACCGGCAGTTGAGCTTGAAGACGGTATCGATTATGTGCCGACCAAAAAGGAAGTGATTTTCGGTCATCATTTCACATCCATTGCAGGCACAGGTCCCATTGTCGGACCGGCCATTGCCATCATCTGGGGATGGGTGCCGGCCCTTCTGTGGGTTTTTATCGGGAGTATTGTCATGGGCGCTGTCCACGATTTTGGAGCATTAATTATTTCCATGCGAAATCAGGGAAAATCCATTTCAGACTATACCGCTAAATATGTGAACAACCGCACAAGGTTTTTATTTTTCCTGATTGTGTTTCTAGAACTGTGGATTATTATTGCGATTTTCGGACTGGTGATTGCTGTAATTTTCGCCATGTACCCGCAATCGGTTTTCGCGGTCTGGATGGAGATTCCCATAGCCATCTATCTGGGGCACCTGATTTACAAACAAGGCAAAAATGTCATGGCCTGGTCCATATATGCCGTGATCGCCATGTATGTTTGTGTCTTTCTTGGTCCTTACTTGCCGATTAAAATGCCGGCGATTGCCGGAATCCCGCCTACAGGTGTGTGGACAATCATTTTGCTGACCTACGCGTTTATCGCTTCCGTTCTGCCGGTAACCACCCTACTGCAACCACGCGATTTTATCAATTCGCATCAATTGGTCATTGCAATGGCACTTCTGGTTTTGGGGGTCTTTGTTTCTGCTTTTAGCGGCAGTCTTGAAATCGTTGCGCCGGCCGTACAAAGCAGCCCTGCGCAAGCACCACCCATGTGGCCATTTCTATTTATAACCATTGCCTGCGGAGCAATTTCCGGGTTTCACTCTCTGGTCTCTTCCGGGACTTCTGCCAAACAGGTTCGCAATGAGGAGGATTCCCTTTTTGTGGGTTATGGATCGATGTTAATGGAAGGCGCACTTGCAACGCTGGTAATTATCGCCGTCGCTGCCGGCATTGGCATGGGCTATACTCCCAAAGGCGGCGAAACTTTAACGGGTGTTGCCGCCTGGACAGCCCACTACTCATCCTGGGCGGCGGCTGCCGGTTTAGGATCGAAAATCAGCGCTTTTGTGGATGGATCTGCAAATATGATAATGGCCATCGGGATTTCCAAAAAGTTTACTTTGGCCATTATGGCGGTTTTTGTAGCCTCATTTGCCGGCACTACCCTGGATACGGCCACCCGCATTCAGCGCTATGTTATCTCTGAACTTTTCAGCGGATTTAAATTAGACGTACTCACCAATCGTTATGTGGCCACAGCGATTGCCGTTGGCAGTGCCCTGATACTGGCTTTTGCCACCGGTGCCAGCGGAAAAGGTGCATTAAAACTGTGGCCGCTGTTTGGAGCCGTCAATCAAACGCTGGCCGCACTGGCATTGATTATTATCACCCTGTACTTAAAAGCCGAGGGCGGTTTGAAATGGCTGGTTGCAGGGATTCCGGCGGTGTTTATGGCGATAATGACCCTATGGGCGTCGATTATGAACCAGTTAAAGTTCGGAGCGGCCCACAACGTCTTGCTTCAGGTCATCAATGTTGCCATTATCGTTATTGCCGCCTGGATTCTGGTTGAAGGTGTCATCAAGTTTTTTGCCCCCGGTGAAAAACCGACCATACATCCGGAGCCTGTAACGGTATAATGTTGAGCGGAAGTATCGCTTTGATGCGATACTTCCGCCTTATTTTTAACCTCCATTGAGCATAAACAAAAGGAAAAAGCAAAAATGACAGGTGCATTGAAAAGAACCTATTTTACGCTCCTGGCGCCGGCCGGCTTGGGCTTAATTGTACTCCAATGCGCCAATGGACTTGATTTATTCGCGATTAGAGGAGCAAAATTTATACCGGTCATTGCGCCTCTGGTTTTCGTATTATCCGTACTTTTCGCTGTGGCCTTACCGGTCTTATTACGGACGCTTTTTGCCCATAAAAATCGCAACCAAATACGCACTTCGGAAGTCGATCTAATTCAATTCGAACGCCGTCTGATTTATATAATATCGATTTCTCCTTATTTAGCATTAACGGCGTGCCTGCTGGAACTTCCTCTCTTTTACACTGCCGGAACGGCATTGGCAGCACTTTATGCGGTTTACTACTATTATCCGTCGCAAAAGAGGATTCAGTTTGATAGACGTATTTTCAGAGTAAGATGAAGATATTTAACGGATTACAATGACATCGATATTGAACCATATTAAAGCGAAAATCGTATCTGCATTTAAAATTGTCGATGAAGTTGCGCGCGGAAAAGCCGTCGAGACCATCGCATATGAAGTTGAAGAATTAGAAAATATTTTTGGTATTTTGGTTCTGGGCGCTTTTATTGGTATTCCGTCACCGCCGATTCACATCACCATGGACCTTTTACCGGATATGGAAAGGGAGTTCAATATCATCCTTGAAAAAGTGTCTACGGCCCATGATCCGCTGGGAGACCTTTTTTCAGTGCTGGCTATTGATTAAAGAGGCTGCAATGAAACAACAGCTTCATTTTTTTATAGGAAAAGGCGGTGTGGGGAAGTCAACAACCTCGGCAATAACGTCCGTTCATCTATCCAACGCCTCTGTGGATACCCTGCTGGTTTCCATGGACCCGGCCCACAATCAGAGAGATATTTTCCAAAAAGACTTCTCGGAAAATCCCCAAAAAATCGGAAATCATTTGTCGGTAATAGAGATCGATTCAGACTACTGGATTAAAAAATACCTTAAAGAAACCCAGGACAATATAAAAAAAACCTACAGATACGAGAGTGCTTTTAATTTGCAGAATTATTTTAACGTATTGCAGTTTTCACCCGGTTTGGAAGAGTATGCCCTGCTTTTGGCTTTTGAAAATATAATCCGTACATTTACAGATAAAGATATTATTATTTTTGATATGGCACCCACTGCGCTGGCATTAAGATTCTTTTCAATGCCGTTTATTACCCTCATCTGGCTGGAAGAGTTGTTAAAACTTCGCAATGAGATTTACGCAAAAAAGGAGATAATTTCCAAAATAAAAATCGGCAAAAAAGAGCTCGAACAAGATAAGGTAAAATTAAAATTAGAGATGATGATTCGCAGTCACCGGTCTTTGCGTGATCTTTTCAGGTCCAGGGCGACTGTAATTAATCTGGTCATGAATAATGATAAATTATCTTTTTCAGAAGCCGTTCGAATCAAAAAGAAGTTAGCCGATATTGGAATTCAAATAGGCCGAATAGTAGTTAATAAAACTATAAAGAAAAAAATCGCCGACGAAATTAAAAAAGAATTTGAAACCCCTAAAATAATTTTGTTTCCCTTCTTTGCAAAAAATTTGCTGGGCTATTCCGCCCTAAACGAATTTATAGATTCAAACAGAGAGTCCATAGGAAATATTTAAACGGTCACATGAGGAAATAGAGCCAAGACGTTCATCAACTATATGTTAAGATGTTTGTATATGATTTTGGCTGCCTATTTCCGCCCTCAGATAGTGTTATACCGCCTATAAGTTTCAATTCGATTTTTACAAATTGTAAAAATAGCTGACAGCTCAAATTACTCCGCTTTTAAAGCGTTTTGGCCTCAACCTGTTTTAATATAGTATTTTCAATATTGTAAAAAGCACATATCTTCTTTCTTTTTTTGGCATACATATTGCTTTTTATGATCATTGACCATTCAAATCATCCATTTTGTGTCCCACACTTAAAGACCGAATAGTTGGTCAAAGAGGCTTTGTGAATAAAATACATTTGCTTAACGATGAAAGGAGGTACCGGATGTTTTGTGCAGATGAACTGTCTGAAGTCAGGCATGATATTACCAGTAGGGATAAATTACCGTTGTTTCAATTGATTGACAAAAAAACTGTGAAAAGGACTGAGAGGAGAACACACAAGAGATTCCGAGTTAACCAAGACGCATTTGCATTTGCTTTGATCAGGCCTGCTGCTGCCATGACAATGAAGGTCAGAAATAGAAGCATGGCAGAAATTGCTATGGCTGCATACCGATCGAAACCAACCAAATTCGGCAGGATTAATGAAATAAGTATGGGCGGGCTTTCGTTTCGTTATATTGCCGGCGAAGTGAAATCAAACCAATCTCTTGTGCTGGACATAGTATTGTCTATTTGCGGTTTTTATCTGGGCAACTTGACGTTTAAAAGTATTGCCGATGTTGAAATAGCAGACGATTTTCCTGTCGCCCCTATTAAAATGAGGTGGCATCGTGTGCAGTTTGAGGGGTTGGTCCCTGACCAGGTTTCTAAGCTAGATTATTTAATCCGGAATTTCAGTGTAAGTGAAGTATAGAAACATTTTAACTTAAAGATTAGGGGTATTTAAATAAACCTGCTCTCAAATAATTAAAGAGAAATAGAAATGAAAGCGGAAAATAAGAAGAAAGAGACGGCACCCTTTCGAAAAATCAAATCAAACAAAAAAGTGCTGTCCGAGCAATTTCAAACTCAAGCTCTATACGGCCTTGATATTGTCATTCGTCGAAGAAAAGGTAAACAAGACAAGCGAATTGTTTTTTCGGAAAAAGGGCAATAATAGCCGTAAGGGGGTGATTGGCATCAAACAAATTCGGCTCCGACGATTAAAACAGATTTTATTTAAGGAGGTAGGGTATGTCAAAGGTCAAGTCAAAACAGACAATTAAACGGCGAAGGGTCACGTTTTCATTTGAAGCAGCCCAAGCCAAAGAGGTCATCTTGACAGGAGATTTTAACAATTGGGATCCAAAAATCCATCCGATGAAAACTGACGGGAACGGTTTATGGAACAAGACGGTGATGCTCCCGCCGGGAAAATACGAGTACAAATTTTTAATTGACGGGGACTGGAAAGAAGATCCTCAAAATGCCCGGACGTGTCCGAACTGCTTTGGGACTCAAAACAGTATTATTGACTTATCCATACCATAAAAGGCCCTCCATTAAGGGGTTTAACAATGGCATTAAATTTCAAAATATTTATTCAGCGAAACAACGGCAGCCTCCGGCTGAAACTTATAGGAGACTTCGACGGTTCATCTGCCTTCGAACTAATCAACGTGTTGAAAGAACATCACGGCAGGGTCGGAAAGGTTGTCATTAACACGGACGGCCTTGCTGCAATCCACCCTTTTGGCCGGGGTGTGTTTCAAAAAAATTGTTCGATCAACAAACTATCCCGCGGCTTTACATTTACCGGAAAATATGGAGATACCTTAACGCCGCAGGGGAGCATTTCGCTTTGAAGATGAAAGGGAATTGGAAAACCAATCAACAGGCTGGTCATTAACTACCTTAAGGAAATGGATCATGTCTAAGGAGTAGCATCATGCAACCACAATCAAATCCGGTGCATGCAAAAGGAAAGAAAAATGTCTTTTGTCCATATTATGGAGGTTGCTTGAATTATGCGTGCGAAAATTACTGGGAATACTGGTCGTGCTTGGACTGCGAGCATCGCCGAGATAAAGCATCGGTCACGGACATTCCTTTTTCGCTCCAAAACTCCGATCCGTATTATTCAATATCGCCGTCTCTTTATCTGAAAACAGTGAGTATGCATCAAGACTGCTCTGAGTTATTGATGGAACAACAAATGGATATTTGATGCTAACCTCTGACCCCTTTCATTTCCAAGCCCTTTGCCGGTTCCCAGCTATTTGAAAGGAGGTGTTAATGCCGAACATAAAAATTAGTGGCTTAAAAAACCGGCTTTATATTACGCTGCGAGATTGGGAGCAGGCCGATATGTGCGCCTATGTCCAAAAAATCGAGTCCGCCTGTAAAGCGCTGGCTTCCGGTTTCACTTGTCTTCTAATTATGCAAAAAAATGGGTTAATACGCCAAAAAGATAAAGACCTGCTTTTCAACACAACCGATTTAATTTCGGCCTATGGGGCCGGTAAAGTTGCGCATGTTGTCAAGACCAAGGAAAATTCAAAGAGGTATTGGCTGAATCCGCTTTATATTAAGACATTCATTCCAATAGAACATGCCCTGAGCACCAAAGAGGCTGAGGAAATCCTTGATGGCAAGACACCGCAGATCAAATCTTTAAAGACCATTGTTCCTGAATAAGCCCGGACAAGTTTATCGGAGAACTGACATTTTGGAATTATCTCAAAGATGAAAAATAATAACTGGATCCAAATTGAACTGCAACAGCGAGCGCATTCCCCGCAGCTTGTTGGAGCGTAGCGGAAATCCCGCCTTGCGGGGTTGCGGGGTTAGCGAGCGAATCAAAAAATTGGCAGAATTCCTTACAGTCGCGCGAAGCACTGCCGCAAGGCAGAACATTCCCTGCATCCAGCTTGTCGGAACGAAGTGGAGATCCCGATTCATCGGGGCGGCAGGGTTCTTTAATCTTTTATCCGAGACCGCACGGATGCTAAATTTTCCCATGGTATTTGCCAGGAATGTGTCAAAAAATTATATCCAGGGCTTACAAGCGGCAAAGCCTCAAAGCCGGCCGGTTTCGATAAAAACGTGCCGTTTTCCATGTCCATTCTAGGTCTAAGAATGTCTCAGCGGCATTAACTTTTAAATGAAACTCTCCGCCGCCCCGGTTCGCTCGATTTTTAATGCGCTACGACAAACGGCTGAGAGATGACGGGCACCCACATGGGCTGGAAAGACAATCAGAGGTGCGTTGTCCCCAATCGGCTGGGGACCTTTGGCGGCGTATTCACTCCCTCGATCCTAACCATTCTCGGCGTCATTCTGTTTATGCGGGCCGGTTTCGTGATCGGCCAGGCCGGCATTTTTCAGGCGCTTCTAATCCTGCTTCTGGCCAAGAGCATTACGGCCCTGACCTCTCTGTCCATAGCGGCTGTTTCCACCAACACACCCGTGGCCGGCGGCGGTGCCTACTTTCTTATCTCCCGCGCTTTGGGACCGGAGTTTGGCGGAGCGATCGGATTGGCTTTGTTTTGCGCTCAGGCGATTTCCGTGCCTTTTTATATTTTGGGTTTTACCGAAGCTTTGGTCCGGACCTTCCCTGAAACGGCCGGCCAATTTCGGACGATCGCCCTGTTAACAACGGCCATTCTGTTTGGCATCGCTTATGTCGGTGCAAACTGGGCCATTAAGGCTCAGTATGTAATTATGACCATTCTGGGGCTTTCAATCCTGGTATTTATGGGTGGCGCGGCGGTACATTTCCAGCAGGACACCTTCGTACGGAACTGGTCGTCCGGTTACAGCGGGCCTGCAATGTCTTTTTGGAAGGTTTTTGCCATCTACTTCCCGGCGGCAACCGGGATTATGGCCGGGGTAAACCTGTCAGGGGATCTTAAAAATCCCGGGCGTTCAATCCCGCTGGGCACCCTGGCTTCTGTCATTGTTGGTTTTTTAATCTACGGAACTCAGATTATTATATGCGGCGGTGCCCAAAGCCGGGATCAACTTTTAGGCGCTTCTTTTGAGACCCTTTGCAGCCAGGCGCTTCTGGGCGGCGGCTTTTTGGTCGTTGCGGGTGTCTTCGCGGCCACACTTTCCAGCGCAATCGGCTCTTTTTTGGGCGCCCCCCGGGTGCTTCAGGCGGTTGCCAGGGATCGTTTGATCCCGCTGATACAACCCTTTTGTCGTGGCTCGGTCAAGGGCGATGAGCCCCACCGCGCCTTATGGCTTACAATGGCAATTTCCATGGCGATCATCCTATGGGCCGGAGAGGGTTCGCAAGGCAGCGCATTTAACCTGCTGGCCGCGGTTGTGACCATGTTCTTTCTTTATACGTATGGGATGGTCAATCTGGCGGCCTTTGTGGAATCGTTGGCCGGCAATCCGTCGTTTCGGCCCCGATTTAAGTATTATCACTGGATGCCCGCCATGGGTGGGACGGTGGGCTGTGCCGCAACCGCCCTGTTGATCAATGCCTGGGCTGCGGTCATGGCCGCCGCGATCGTTGTGTTATTATATGTTTTGCTGCGTCAGCGGGTTCTTGAGACCCGGTTCGGGGACGCCCGATGGGGATTCATCTATTCCAGGCTCCGAAATAACCTGCTGCGCCTTGCCGTCATGCCGATGCATCCCAAGAACTGGCGGCCGATAGTTCTGGTGCTGACAGGCAATCCGGCAACGCGATTTACCATGGTCAGATATGCCCTGTGGCTCGGTGAAGAACGGGGGTTGGTGAGGCTGGCACGCATTCTGGTAGGCAATTTAAGTGAGATAGCAAATCACAGGCAAGCAGCCGTCGATCAGCTCGATCGTTTCCTTCGGAAAAACGATTTCAATGCGTTCTCCACGGTGGTTGTATCCCGGAGTCTTGATGAGGGTCTGTCGGGTCTTCTTCAAGGGCATCCCATCGGCCCGCTGCAACCCAATATCGTTTTAATGGGCTGGTCGTCGGAAGCCGAGCGTTGTAAATCTTTTGTGCGCCACATGAATTCGGTCACGATCCTGGGTATGAGCCTGGTAGTTCTTAAAGACCAAGGACTGCCGGCAGGAAAAGCGTCCCGTCGCATCGACATCTGGTGGCGTGGCCGCAAGAATGGTTCTCTAATGGTGATTTTGTCGCATTTGTTGACATTAAACTGGGAATGGTCGGAAGCGGAGATACGGATTTTTCGGCTGATTCAGGACGAGGCCGGCATTCAACCGGCCAAAGAGGCACTTGGACGCTTGGTGGAAGCCGCTCGCGTTGATGCCAAGGTAGAGGTCGTTGTTTTAGAAACCTCATTTCAAGAGGTTCTTCAACGGCATTCAAAAGATGCGTCCGTAGTGCTTCTGGGTTTCAATGTGCCCCAGGAAAACGAAGCGCGGGCGTTCCAACAGCGCTACGAGCAAATTCTGTCCGACCTGCCGACTTCCCTCATGGTCTGTTCTTCAGGCAAAGACGATTTTCTGGCGTAAAGGGGGGATTCCGCCTTTCGGCAGTGCCTCGCGGAAGGAAGGGCGGGCCGGTAACATGAGGAAATAGAGCCACATTGTTCACCAACTATATATTAAGATGTTTGTATATGATTTTGGCTGCCCATTGTCGCCCTCAGATAGTGGCATATTGCCTATAAGTTTCAATTCGATTTTTACAAATTGTAAAAATAGCCGACAGCTCAAATTATTTCGCTTTGAAAGCGTTTCTACCTCAACGTGTTTTAATATGGTATTTTCAATATCATAAAAAGCATATACCTTCTTTCTTTTTTTGGCATACATATTGCTTTTTATGATCATTGACTATTCAATTCATCCATTTTGTGTCCCACACTTAAAGACCGAATAGTTGGTCAAAGAGGCTTTGCGAATAATGCGTTTATAGATTCATCTCGCTTGCAGGCAGCGGGGTTATTTTCTTACAACAGAATTTATTTAAGGAGGCATAAAATGTCGAAAATCAAATCGCAACCAAAGGCAAAGGTTATGTCAAAACAGACAATTAAACGGCGAAGGGTCACGTTTTCATTTGAAGCAGCCCAAGCCAAAGAGGTCATCTTGACAGGAGATTTTAACAATTGGGATCCAAAAATCCATCCGATGAAAACTGACGGGAACGGTTTATGGAACAAGACGGTGATGCTCCCGCCGGGAAAATACGAGTACAAATTTTTAATTGACGGGGACTGGAAAGAAGATCCCCAAAATGCCCAGACGTGTCCAAACTGCTTCGGGAGTCAAAACAGTATTCTTAACTTATCCATACCATAAAAAGGCCTGCGATTTAGCAGTTTGTTCAAAACGCTCCCCGCCGCGAGCACTGACGTACGTCAGCTACCCGCCCTTTAGTGACGGGGAGCTTTACAAAAGGAGTATGAATGTTGGCTATAAGGATTAATCCCATAAAAAACAGGCTTTATATTACGTTGCGAGATTGGGATCAATCCGACATGTTCGCCTATGTCCAAAAAATCGAGTCCGCTTGTAAAGCGCTGGCTTCCGGTTTCACCTGCCTGCTCGTTTTGCAAAAAAAAGGGTTAATCCACCAAAAAAACAAAGACCTGCTTTTCAGCACAACGGATTTGATTTCGGCTTATGGGGCCGGCAAAGTTGCGTATGTTAGAAAAACCAACGGCAACCCGAGTATCTCCCGGCTAAGTCCGTTTAATTTTCAACCCTTTATTCCGGTAGAACATGCCCTAAACATCAAAGAAGCTGAGGACATACTTGATGGTAAAACACCGGAGATCAGCTCTTTGCAATACATTTCTTAAAAGGAGTTAGCAGAATGCTTTTTCCGGTATCCGGTGTGGAAGTAAACCCTTTCGTCCCTTTTATAGCAGCATTTATCGTTTCATTTTTTACTTCCATGGGCGGCGTATCCGGCGCATTTCTCCTGCTCCCCTTTCAGGTCAGTATTTTAGGCTATACGGCACCGTCTGTAAGTGCAACGAATCAAGTCTTTAACATCGTGGCCATTCCAAGCGGTGTGTATCGTTACATCCGGGAAGGCCGAATGCTCTGGCCTTTAACGTGGGCCGTAATTATTGGTACTTTACCAGGCGTTTTTATCGGGGCCTGGATTCGTATCGAGTATTTACCGAATCCAAAAAACTTCAAATTTTTTGTCGGCTTTGTCCTTCTGTATATTGGTTGGCGTCTGCTGCTGGATGTCGCCAGGCCTAAAAACAAATATGAAGATAAAGGTTCACCGGCCGGTTCCGTTTCATCTCATTTCGTAGATGTTAAAATGTCCACAATGAAAAAAGTGGAATTTGAATACGACGGCGAGACTTTCGAGTTTTCGTCACCAATTATTTATGCGCTCTGCTTTTTGGTCGGTATCGCAGGAGGGATTTACGGGATCGGCGGCGGTTCCATCATCGCACCTTTTTTTGTAGCGATCATCGGCCTTCCGGTTTATACCGTGGCCGGGGCAGCGCTGATGGGAACATTTATCACTTCCGTGGCAGGGGTAACCTTCTATCAATTTCTATCACAATTTTATCCCGATGTCTCGGTAGCGCCGGACTGGAGTTTGGGGTTTTTATTTGGTATCGGCGGCTTTTTAGGCATGTATCTCGGCGCCCGAACCCAGAAGTTTGTTCCAGCCAAATATATTAAAGGTATGCTTTGTGTTTGCGTGTTGTTTGTGGCTGGTAAATATCTTCTCGGGTTTTTGATGTAATCAATGAACCGTGCAATGATTTGGTATGGATGTTCGACGTGCTGACAATATGGATGTTTTTAGCCGTTTGACCACTTAACCAATAAACAAATTAACGATATCTGAACTATATATTCTGATTATGAAAGAACTTACTGCCATCCTAATTGTTTCACCGTTTGTGACCGCCGGGATGTGTTTTCTCATTCGAACAAGATTGATCCGGTCTATCGTCGTCTTAGCCTCCGGTTTCCTTTTGATACTGAGCGCATTTTTGCTCATTTCCAAAGTGCCGTTCTCTCTTTCACCGGAAGCCGTGTTCGGGGTAAACCTGCGCCTCATCATTCAGGTTGCAGATTTCTTTTTGCTTTTAGTTATTTTGTATTTCGGATTCAGACACGGCAGCCTTGTAATAATCGTACTGGCCATTTTCCAGATGGTTACGCTTTGCTACCTGGAGTTTTTTCTGGTCACTCCTGATGCGAACATCCGGACTTTCTATTGTGACAATTTTGCCCTGATAATGGTGCTGATTATTTCCATTGTAGGCTCAATTATCTGCTTTCAGGCTATACCGTATATGAAACGACACGAACAACACCTGCGTCTGGAAAGGTCCGGGCAACCCCGGTTTTTTTTCGTTATGCTGCTATTTCTGGGGGCCATGAACGGTGTCGTCCTCTCTAACGACGGGACGTTTTTCTACTTTTTCTTCGAGATGACGACACTCTGTTCATTTCTGCTCATCGGACACGACCGCACGGAAACGGCCACCCAAAATGCTGTGAGGGCGCTGTGGATCAACAGCTTGGGAGGTGCTGCCTTTCTTGTTGCGCTGGTGTTCGTTTACACGGATTTGGGGACGCTCGACATCCAGCGGATTATAGCAAGCAAACCCGAAAATGGACTATATCTGATGGGATTGGCGCTGTTTTGTTTTGCCGCTTTCACCAAATCCGCCCAATTCCCCTTCCAGAGCTGGCTTTTGGGGGCCATGGTCGCGCCGACACCCGTATCGGCGCTTTTACATTCAAGCACGATGGTAAAAGTCGGCGTATATCTGGTTCTGCGTATATCCCCGGCGATGAAGGGACTTTTTCTGAGCGAGTGTGTCGCCATATTCGGCGCCTTCGTCTTTCTGGGCGCTGCCGCGCTGGCGGTCGGTCAAAGAAATGGCAAGAAAGTTTTGGCATATTCCACCATCAGCAACCTGGGCCTCATCTTTTGTTGTGCGGGTCTGAATACACATGAAGCTTTTACCGCAGGGGTTTTGCTTATTATTTTTCACGCAGTGGTCAAAGCGCTTCTGTTCCTTTGTGTGGGGACCATCGAACAGCATATTGAGAGCCGGGACATTGAGGATATGCGGGGGCTATATAACGTGATGCCCCTGACGGCTTTGATAGCGGTGCTGGGGGTCATTATGATGATCATGCCGCCCTTTGGCCTGCTCCTGGGCAAATGGATGGCTATGGAGGCCGCCGCGAATAACCTTTACGTGATTATTACGATCGCCCTGGGCAGTGCGTTGACAGCTATGTACTGGGCCCGTTGGGCCGGAACGCTGATGAGCGATCCATTTGCCGGAAGATTCAAGCTGGAGCGTCATTCGCTGTTGACCTGGGGGGCACTTGGTTCGCTCTGCCTGAGCGCGGGAGCCTTGAGTGTTGCTGCTCCGTGGCTGTATCTGCGATTGTTCACTTCCTTTTTGAGCCCTGGCTATGCCCCGCCTTATGCAGTGCACGAAGGGATTCTGGAAAACTCCTTCGGGGTGTTCGCCGTTTTGCCCCTGTGTGTGATTGCAGCGCTGGGATTCGCCGTCTCGATCTGGTCAGTTAGAAGAGCTTCCCATGCACGCATCACCGTTCCCTATCTCAGCGGCATCCACACCCAAACTGCCGGTGAATTCAGAGGGGCAATGAATAAACTGGTACATACTGAGGCGAAAAATTACTATCTTTCCTCCCTGTTCGGGGAAGAAAAGCTAACGGCCTGGATCAATCTAAGCGCAGCTGTTTTGTTAACTCTCATGGTCGGGGGAGCGATATGAGCAACACGCAAACGATACTTATCATCGTCACCGTGGTTGCGGGCGCTCCGCTGGTCGGCGGTTTAGTCGGCGGACTGGACAGAATTCTAACCGCCCGCTTCCAGGGACGGGTCGGGCCGCCGCTGCTGCAACCGTTTTACGACGTTGTCAAACTATTAGGCAAGGAAATGCGGGTAGTCAATGTCTGGCAAGCATTCTGTGCTTATTGTTACCTGGCGGCCGCCACCATCTCTGTGGTCCTTTTTGCTTTGAAATCCGACCTGCTGCTGATTTTATTCATCCTGGCGGTCGGCGCCATCTTTCTGGTGGTCGGGGCCTTATGCTCCACTTCACCATGGAGTCAGGTCGGCGCCCACCGGGAGCTTTTACAGATACTTTCCTATGAACCCATGCTGGTTCTTGTCGTCGTCGGTATTTATATTGAAATCGGCAGCTTTAAAATCAGATCGGTCTTTGCGTGGCAAGAACCCCTCCTTCTTAAGCTGCCCTTTCTATTCGTGGTTCTCGGGTACGCCCTGACCATCAAGCTTCGCAAGTCCCCGTTCGATTTATCCACCTCCCATCATGGACACCAGGAGCTTGTGAAAGGATTGCTGACCGATTACTCGGGACCTATTCTGGCCCTCACCGAAATCGCCCACTGGTATGAAACGGTTTTGCTGCTCTGCCTCTGTTCCCTCTTTTGGGCTACGAGCTGGGTCGGCATGGTCCTGATTGTTATAATCACCTACTTTTTGGAAATCATGATTGATAACGTCACCGCACGCATGAATTGGCGATGGATGCTGGGTTACGTATGGGCCATGGGGCTGGCATTATCCCTGGTGAATCTCATCTGGCTGAGCGCACGATAAGGACGACATGGATATGATTAAAAGAATTTTCAGTGAGTCGCGCATGAAGTCCCCATGGTTGCTGCATTTCGATTGCGGCAGCTGTAATGGATGTGACATTGAGGTCCTGGCCTGCCTTACCCCTGTTTATGATATCGAACGGTTCGGCATCGTCAATGTCGGCAATCCTATGCACGCCGATATGCTACTGGTTACCGGCACGGTCAATTACAGGAACAGGAAGGTCCTCTTCAATCTCTATGATCAGATGCCGCCGCCCAAGGTTATCGTGGCCATCGGCTCATGCGGTCTGTCCGGCGGCATTTTCCGGGAAGCCTATAATGTGATCGGTGGAGTCGATAAAGTGATTCCAGTGGATATCTATGTGCCCGGCTGTCCAGCCAAACCCGAGGTCATCATTGATGGTGTGGTGGCGGGCCTTGAAAAATTCAGGGAAAAGAAAGCATAAGCTGAAAAAGCCGGAGAAAAGAGCTTAGATTTTAACAGTATGAGAAAGGAACCCCATGCAAGCGGAAGTGATTCCCGTAACGCTTAATACCGTTCTCGGTGAGTGCGCGAAAACGAAGGTTGAAAGCTACAGGTTGGTAACCCTGTCCTGCACGGCACTGCCGGATGGCAACTACGATATCCTCTATCATTTCGACAAGGATCTGAAATTAAAACACCTGCGTCTGACCGTAGCCGGAAACGCTACCGTTCCAAGCATTTCATCAGTGTATTTCTCTGCCTTCCTGGTGGAAAACGAGATTCAGGACCTGTTCGGTCTTCGTTTTTCAGGATTGGCTATCGATTACAAGCGTACTTTGTATCTGGAGGAAGAAGTCAAGACCACCCCTTTTTGCAGGTACGTGGTGGGCAAGGGAGACAGAAAAACAGACTCTGGTTCATAATGTCAATAGGGAGGATGTCATATGCCGGACACCATCATTCCGTTCGGGCCGCAGCATCCGGTTTTGCCCGAGCCGATTCATCTGCAAATCAGCGTGGTCGACGAGGTTATTACCGAAGTGGTTCCCGCCCTCGGTTATGTCCATCGGGGCCTTGAGAAACTGGTCGAGATCCGTGATTTTCATCAGATCATCCAGGTGGTGGAGCGAGTCTGTGGTATTTGTTCGATGCAGCATGCCATGTGCTACTGTCAGGGCATAGAAAGGATGATGGGCATCGATGTGCCGCCCCGTGCTAAATTTCTGCGTGTCATCTGGTCTGAACTGCACCGGATGCACAGCCACTTTTTATGGCTTGGTCTGTTTGCGGACAGTTTTGGCTTTGAGAGCCTGTTCATGCAGTTTTGGAGAATCCGCGAAAAAATTATGGACATTCAGGAGGCCACCACAGGCAACCGAGTGATCGTGTCGGTCAATGTGATGGGCGGCCTCAGACGGGACCTTACTTCGGAACAGATGCGCCGGATGCTTACCGAACTTTCAGATGTTGCCAAAGAATTGAAACGACTGGAAAGCACCCTTTTATCCGATTACACGGTAAAGAAGCGGACCGTGGGTAAAGGGGTTATTTCGAGAGATCAGGCCGTCGAGCTCGGCCTCGCAGGCCCGACAATGCGAGCAAGCGGTGTGGCGCAAGACATGCGCATGCTCGGGTACGCCGCGTTCGATCAGCTTGACTTTGAACCGGTTGTCGAAACCGACGGTGATTGCTGGGCACGCGGAAAGGTTCGCTTCCGGGAAGTGCTGCAAAGCATTGATCTGATCCGGCAGGCGGTTGACAAAATCCCCGGCGGCGATATCCGCGTCAAAGTCAAAGGGCGGCCTGAGGGTGAAGCCGTTTCGAGAGTTGAACAGCCTCGCGGAGAGGTGTTTTACTATCTTAAGGCAAACGGCACAAAACAACTGGAGAGACTGCGAATCAGGACACCCACGTTTGCAAATATTCCGGCGCTTCTGGTCATGCTGCCGGGTATGTTTCTGTCTGATGTGCCGGTAATCGTTTTGTCCATCGATCCGTGCATCAGCTGCACTGAAAGGTAGGGAGAAGCAAGCCGTGTTCGAAATGACCGCGACCATACTCAGAAATTTTTTCAGCAAACCGGCTACCAGGCGCTACCCCCGGGTGAAGAGGCTTCCCTTTGAGGCTGTACGGGGCGAGCTATACAATCAAATCGAAGATTGTACGTTCTGCACCGTCTGTGCTGTGAAATGCCCCTCACAATGCATTACGGTGGATAAAAAGGCCGCCGTCTGGGCGTATGATCCTTTCGCCTGCGTCTATTGCGGCATTTGTGTGGATGACTGCCCGGTAAATTGTCTGAGCCAAAAGCGTGACTACCGGCCCCCCAACAGCGAAAGGCAATTCATTAAGCTTAAAGGGCAGCTTAAAAAGAAAATCAAAAAATAATCATGATATCAACGAGAATAGGTGATAAAAATCTGCTTTACCATGAAATAAATCGGCTTATTCCAGGAAGTGCTCAAGCATCGGCGGTGGGTCGATACATCCGGGGACCGGTTTCCATTCGCATTGCGCGCTCAATTCAAGGCCCTCTTGAATAACCGAAATAGGCCGGTCCGCGGAGACAACCACGATGATGAGGTTACCATTTGCGGCGGTGAATCGCAGCGCCGAGTTGAACCGCGCACCCCGAGCCCGATCCTCACCCGGGATGGCCTTACCGTCCAGGAGACAGGCAAACCCGTGCAGTTTCAGATCCGCCCCGATATGCAGCGCCCCGTCCAGCTTTGCCAAGGATTCCGAGAGCTTTAGAAAACGCTCTTTTCTGAGATCCAGCGCTTGCTCCAATTTTTGACCCGCAATCTCGATGGGCGTATCATTATAATCGATGACCAGAGTGCAGCCGTACTTTCCTCTTTCGGCCATACGCACAATTCGGGTGATGATCTTAAACAGTTCATGCACGGTCGCAAAATTTAGATTCGACTCGAGCAAGGCCTCTTCCACCTCCACCAATGTGGCCTGGCGGGTCGTCGAATGAAATCTGCCGTCAGCATAACTGCACACCGGATTTTCGTTTAACTTCAAAAAACCGTATTCACCTTTGAAATCAGCGCTGATGCGAAAGACTTCCTCGATGCCGGCTGCAATTACGACAATGGTTTTACCGTCAGAGATCAGTTTACGCTCCGAATTCTCAACGCTTTGCAGAAGCTTGCGAACATGTTTGAAATTACCAAGGCCCGGTTGTTCCAAAAAGGGAAACCGGGCTAACAGCTTCATTTCTAAAATGGTTTTCGGCTCAACAAAAGCCAGTTCACCCAGAGGCCGGGCCCTTTCTTCACGGGTGCTGGAAATGCCTAGGACGGCGTCCAGAATTGGATATACCCGTATCTGACTATCCCAGCCCAGCGCGACGTTCATTTGATCAACAATATAATCCCTAACCGCATGGGTGGCGTATTCCCGCAATACGTTGCCGGAAGTTCTCATGTATAAGGGATCCTGCGTGGCAAAATCATGGGAAAGGAGCCAGACGGCATTTTCCAGCCAGCATTCAGTGGGCCCGATGGAACACATGTCGGGATGATGCTCCGTAAACCACATCTGGTAGAAAATCGAACGAGATCGACCGCCGTAGGAAATCAACCCCGCCAGCTGAAGGTTCTTTTCGGCGTGGATATGTCCTGACAGCATCTTATTCAGCACCTCTTCCATACCATCCTGGCGCCATTGATTCGATTGGAGATAAAGTTCTCTTAATATGGGCTCATGTCCATGTAGCAGATGTTGTGGATCGTAAACACGAATCGGATCGTCAGGCTTGACAGCATAGATAAGCGCCGCCCGACTCGACCCCGAAAAGTGGGTAAGACCGTCTCGAAGCCCGTCAAGGGTATAAAAAAGGCTCAAGTTTCTGAAAGATTCCATGGTCATTCCGCTCCCTGCAAATTGTACGCTTTAAAAAGATACAGGTTTACAACTTGGGCTACCTAACCCGTGAGAACTCCGGGCTAAATATAGAATAGCAAGAACTATACCAAGCGAAAATGTGATCTTCAATCTTGGCAACCAATTGGTTTGACAAGGGATGATTAATATTTGCGGTATATTGTAAAATCTATGGGGGTTATGCCTGTCATAATTTTTTACAGTCTGTAAAATCCTGTCCCTTTAAAGAATTCTTTTTACAACCTGTTAAAATATTCGACAGGAACCGCTGCCTGAGATAGAAATCTTTTCACCTCCGCACCTATTTATCTCATTATTTTAACATAGTTGTACAAAGCATAGCCCTATCTGATTTTGGCACGCTCGTTGCTTTACATAATTAAAGCACATTTGCGCTCGCTGTGCAGTTCAATTTCGAGCAAATGTGCCATATGAAAACTCGATTCAATTTTTAAGTTTTTGGTATCTTAAAACGTTTAAAGCAAGGAGGGCTCAGTATGCTGGTTAAGAACTGGATGAGCAAACCGGTAATCACCATCCATGCCGAAGATTATATGCAAAATGCCACAAAGTTGTTAAAGGAGCATGATTTCCGCATGCTGCCGGTCATGCAGGCTGGTAAACTCGTTGGAATTGTCACGGACCGGGATTTAAAAAGGGCATCTGCTTCGGATGCAACCTCTCTGGAAATTCATGAGGTTTTATATTTACTTTCAAATATAAAAGTTAAGCATATCATGACCAAAGCGCCGATAACGGTTCCTCCGGATTACACCGTGGAAGAGACGGCCGAAACGCTGTTGAATAATAAAATATCAGGGGTTCCCGTAGTCGACTCAGCCGGTGCAGTTGTGGGAGTCATCACGCAAAGTGATCTCTTCCGGGTAATGATTTCACTGACTGGCATCCGTGAAAAAGGAATCCAGTTCGCCTGTGAGGTCGAAGATCGGCCGGGTGCGATCAAAGAGATTACCAATACGATCGGAGAATTTAGCGGCCGTATTGTAAGCGTTCTGACTACTTATGAAACGACGTCGGACGGTTATCGAAAAATTTATATCAGGGCGTATCAAATCGATCGCAAGAAACTGCCGGAGCTTCAAAAGATCTTAAAAGAAAAGACCAATATGCTCTATATGGTGGATCACCGCGAAAACATCAGGACGATTTATGGTTGATAAGGTATCTCGTGTTCAGCCGGTTGGGGGAATAATATTATAGAGGCAATATAGAATGGAAAGAAAAGCTGAAAGAAAAAAAGAAAAAATTGGTCTGATAGCTGTTCTGATAGTCGTCTCTTGTTTTCTAACATATTATTTTCATGTAGTTCTTGAATTGGGCACTGTTTTTTCTCACTTTTTCTATGTTCCAATTATCCTTTCATCCATATGGTGGCAAAGAAAAGGTTTAGCTGTAGCCATATTTTTAGCCTCATTCCTGATTTTAAGTCATATTTTCTTTAGTGATTTAGCCGAGACTTATAATGATTATTTTCGAGCTCTTATGTTTGTCGTGATTGCCTTTGTTGTATCCTGGTTAAGTGAGAGGCTCACAAAAAGTGAAAAAGAGTTGAGGAAAAGTTTGGAACGATCAAGAGCTTTTTTGAATGCCACCACCAATGGAGCTGTTTTGCTGGATCGACAGGGTATAATTCATGATATAAACAATGCTTTCGCACAGCGTTTCCATAAGAGCTTTGAAGAAATGATCGGCTTATATGTTGGGGATCTATTTCCAACCGAAATGACCGACAACCGAAAGAAAAATATAAAGGAAGTGTTTGAATCCGGTAAACCGGTGAGTATGGAAGATGAGCAGAATGGGGTGTGGCATTATACCAATATTTACCCAATTTGCGACTCCCGGGGAGAAGTAATGCAAGTTTCAGTTTTTGCTCACGATATTACCGAACGCAAGCTGGTCGAGAAAGCACTGTGGGAGAGCGAAGCCCAGAAGCGGACAATTCTTGACGCCTCCGTTGACAGGCTCCGTTGTGTTGATAAGGACATGAAAATCATTTGGGCCAACAAAGCAACAGCCATTGATCTTGATATGTCGCCCGAAGACTTAGTGGGCCGGTTTTGTTATAAGCTTTTCATTGGCAGAGATACGCCCTGTAAAGGATGCCCGACCATAAAGGCCCGGGAAACGGGTAAAAGAGAACAGGCTGTTATGTACCAACCCAAGGTAAAAGGAATCGAAGGAGAAAGTTACTGGGACACTTACTGCGTGCCCCTTAAAAATGATGCGGGTGAAATTGAAAGCTTTATCCAGATTGCCAGAAATATTACGGATCAAAAGCGGGCCGAGGAACATATTCGTGCCCTCACCCAAAACCTGATGAAGGCGCAGGAAAGTGAGCGTCAGATGATTTCCCGTGAACTGCACGACCGCGTGGCGCAAGAGCTTTCCACGGTAAAAATCGGCTGTGACACGCTTTTGGACGGGCAAACAGCAATATCCAATGAGTTGAAAGACAAAATCTCAAAAAACTCTAAGCTCGTCGAACAGACCATCGCCGCCGTCAGGGATCTGGCCTATGATTTACGCCCCCCCAGTCTGGACGAAATGGGCATTGTGAAAGCCCTTGAGATATATTGTGAAGAGTTTTTAGAAAAAAGCGGTTTGAAAGTCGACTTTCAGTCCGCCGGCATGAAAGATTTAAAGATGGATTTTGACACCGAAATCCATCTTTATCGCCTGGCGCAGGAAGGTCTTAACAATATTCGCAAACATGCCGCTGCCGAACGGGCGACCATCAAACTGATCGGAGCCTCCCCGAATATCATTCTTCGCATCGAAGACAAGGGCAAAGGTTTTGACGTGCGGGCCAGGGATCGCGCATTAAACAATGAGAAGCGAATGGGGCTTCGAAGTATGCAAGAACGGGTCAACCTGCTTCAAGGCCGAATGACGATTGAATCCCGCCCGGGAAAGGGCACCACCATAGTAATGAACTTACCTATTAGGGTGCAAAATGGTAACCCCTAAAAAGAATATTATAATCATTGATGATCACCCGCTCTTTAGAGAAGGTCTTAAAACGATCATAAAGCGCAACAGCACGTATGAAGTGGCCGGGGAGGCGGGCACCGGGCGTCAAGGCCTTCAATTGGCCAAAACGCTCAAGCCTGACCTGGCTTTGGTGGATATGTCCCTGCCGGATCAAAGCGGCATCGAACTGACCAGAGATATTTTAAAAATTTCCCCCGAAACTCGGATCTTGATTGTCAGCATGCATTCCAAAATAGACTATATCGTTAAAGCCTTTCAGGCCGGAGCCGTCGGCTATGTGATCAAGGAATCGGCTGCCGATATGCTGTTGGACGGAATGGATCATGTCTTAAAAGGCGATTATTTTATGGACACTTCGGTTTCCCGGGAAGTAGTAAAAAAGCTTGCCGGGCTGCCGGCCAAGGAGACGGTTGCAAGCGGCTCCGACTACGACGCTCTGACCTCCCGGGAGCAGGAAGTCATGGCCCTGCTGGCCGAAGGGCTGTCGGTAAACCAGGTTTCCGATAAACTTTTCATTAGCCCCAAAACGGTTGAAAACCATCGCTCCAATATTATGCGCAAGTTAGGGTTGCACAGCACCTTTGAGTTGATACGCTATGCCGCCAAGTTAGGTCTTATCGATATAGACCTCTGGAAAGAATAACTTTTTCATCAACGTGCCCTCCTATGGCCAAAAATCTCCCTGCCACGCGGGAGAAACCCCTACCCGGGAAATTTCCTCATAAAAAATGAAGCCCTGCCCCTATGGACAAAAGGATTAAAGTCCGTCATAGATAATCACGCGTGGAATTCAATTGATGGCACCTCACCGCAGATGTTGCACCTGTTGTGCTTTCACGGAAAACAGCGTTGATTTCCGAATTTACATCGGAGGTTAGGTTGCCGGGCATTTTTTGACCAAATTATATAAAAATCTAATGGCAGCCGAACAAAACGATAGTTTAAACGACAATCTGCCTGATTTGAAACATTTGATTCGAAACATCCAGCGCATTGAAAACAACCCGGATTGTTTCGGCACGGCAGAAGAAGACTGTAATCGTCCGGACTGTGTCTGGCGCGAATACTGTTGTAAACAGAAAACCTAAAGTTCGTTCAGGGCAGAGGGTGGCAAAGGACCAAAGTAAATGTTTGCCGGTTTCATAGAGCAAAAAACAAAACAGACCACAAACGGGGGCCAAAAAATGATGGCGGTTAAAAAGACGCAAACAGAAAAAAGATCGTGTGAACGCCGCACCTATGAAGCCCCCGTCCGGTTGACGCATTTCAATAGCGGGCATTGGTTGGATGCGCAAACGATGAATCACTGCCTGGACGGCATGTGTGTTAAATCAAATGTCCACTTCCGGCCGGGAACAGCTTTACTCATCAGGGTAGAACATTGCGCATCGAATGGTTCCTGCACCTGTGCTTTGGAGGGCTTGCCGAGCATATGCCTTGGGGAGGTAAAATGGTGTAGAGCAATGCCTGAGGCAACACCCTCTTCTTATGATCTAGGTTTCAAATATTTTGCGCCGGAGTATTAGTATCTGAACTGCAACCGTAAGCACATTCCCCGTCTTGCATGGCGGGACGGCAGAGTATCACGTCGGCTGCATTGCACTGCCCCGATAATACGGGGAAATCGATGATGAACTGGCCCGGGCAGAGGCCATTTCGTGGCGGGCTCCGTATCAGTCCG
>JACNIG010000382.1 GCA_014383215.1 Candidatus Desulfatibia vada
GGGGCGGCTGAAATATCTTTTTACAGCAGTTGTATCCTTATTCGCCCTGCGTCTTTCCGCTCAACTGCTTGCTCAAATGGAATTAAAAACCATCTTTTTATTCCACCCCAAGAGCCTTAAAAGCCGCATCAACAGGATCAGAATAGAAGCTGGTCTGGAACTTGGCGAAGAGCTCGCCAGGAATCGTTTGGATATCACCTACACTGCTCATGGGGATCAGTATCTTTTTTGCACCTGAATCAAAAGCTACCTGGAGGGTCTCAGCCAGATTAGCTGTAGGCACAATCGTCCCCCCTAAACTCATATCGCCAAGCACAACCATCTGGCTGCGGAGTGGTTTACACATCAATCCGGAACAAAATGCGATGAAGCTGCATAGGGTCAGTGCGGTCGCGGCGCCCGTATTATGAATTTCCACTATATGGATATGGTAATCGTGGTCACCGACCTTGCTCATGGAGCTGACCCTTGAGATATTGGCCTTAAAATAATCAAACGCGATCTTAATAGCCTCTTTGGATTTGGTATTGGCGCCTGATCCTGAGATGGAGAGCTTGCCGTTGCCTCCGGTTACCTGAAGCTCAAGCCGATATAGGCCCAAATGGTCACTTGTTCCCATGGTTACCGTATGCATGGTACCCGGATTCATCGGGCCTTCAGGAATCAATGAACCTCCGCCATGTTCCGGAACGCTGACAAATTTTTCTTCCAAGGATTCATTGTCAATATAGCTGAAATGTACGTCATAGAACTCCATACCACCGATTTTCTTGAGTTGCTCTTTAACACGCCTGCGGCTTTCAAGAGCGTATACGAAGCATCGTTCAACAACAGCCTTATCGAATTCACCTTGGGGATACAGCAGTTTCAGCAAGCCGGAGACGGTTTTTCGGACGGCGATCACATCTCGTTGATTCAAATTGTTGCCGATCTTAAAGTGCTGATCAATGGCATCGGAAAAACTGCGCTTTCGCATTTCCCTTAAGAACTCAGCCAGGTAATCGACGATAAGGCCGTACTGGTTCGTTAAAAATTCCGGTCGCATTTTAGGGATTTCCCAACCAGGCAAATACGCATGCATCCGGTCAAAAAAGGCTGAATCGATCATATCTTCAGGAAAAGGTGCAAACAGGTGACTTGTTTTTACGAGGGTATCTACGCTTTGGTTGATATTTCCGACAAAGACCATTGCGGCATTGGCATTGATTACATCCCGACCTCGCGAGAAGGACCCGGATGCCATAAAATCTTTCATGATCTGGACACCCCCTTTATCCTTGAACGTTATCCCTGCCACTTCATCAAAGGCCACTGTGTCCCAGACGCCGACCAGTCCAACTTTGTGTGAACTCATATTGTAAAACAGGTTCGCCACGGTTGTCTGTCCCCCGGAAACCAGAATGGAGTTGGGGCTGATCTCTTTGTATATATGACTTTTGCCGGTTCCTCTGGGGCCAAGCTCGCAGAGATTGTAATTGTTTTCGACAAGCGGGATCAGTCGGGCCAGCAAATGCCATTTAACACGGTCCTCAAAGGTGGTGGGTTCCAGACCGGTTGATCGTAACAATACATCAATCCACTGCGCTTCAGTAAACGCTCTGCGTCCTTCGAAAACAGCTTCCAAATCAAGGTTTGGCATCTGAATTGGTTTAAGCTCGGACACGATAAATGGTGAGGCTTTCGAGCCTTCTTCATATAGATATTGGAGATTTAAAATACACCAGATCCCACCCACCAGCAGCTTGTCAAATTGTTTGACGTGTGAACTGGATATTTCGACCCCTTTGACGCCAAGATTTGAAAGGGTGGCCTCGTAGATGTCCTTTTTTTCATTGAGTTTTACGGTGACCTTATCGATAATTTTGTAGTTCCCGTGCTCCTTGATCTTTGACTTGACCTTTTCAGCCTCATCAGGGCGCACATAATTTTCGGCAAGGATGTTTTTAACGGTCTTCATCCCTTCCTGGATAACCTCTTCATCATCAACCGCACAGTACATTCCCAAGAGGTATTCCAGAACGTATACCGGAACATTAGCCCCTTCCTTAAGCAGCTTTGTCAGGTCTTTGCGGACAACCCGGCCGGCGAAGTGGATGTTTAACAATACATCGATGCTGGTATCGTTTTCCATAATTTGCGCCCTTAAAAATCATTGGCAAAGGCAATATCGATGATAATGGGGATACGGTCATACTCGGTGTCATCGATATTCCGTAGTACCAGAGAATATTCTTTCTTGTTGTCGTAGGAGCCTGTCATCAGCGTGAGTTTTACCGATTTTTGGCGCTCGTCCATTGATGAGGAACTGCTGTCAAAGGTAATGGTTTCTTCGTTGCTTATAAGGTCGTTTTTGTCACGGAGCGATACCTTCAGGGTGATTGGTTTCATGCGTTCTGATACCGGATCAGTCTGGATCAGCTTATAGATCGGCCTGTTGGTAACCAGTTTTTTGTAGGACCCCAGCAGCGATACGCCAACTTGCCGAATCTCGGACTTTTCAGTGTGCTTACCCTTCATTTCGGTCACTGTGATGACAGGGATCACAACCTCCTGAAGCATCGCTCCGCCGTGGAAAAATCTGGCGCCGCCGACAAAGTTATAGCGGTTGGTGCCTTTGGGGAGTAGAAACTCCATTTTTGCATCGGTGTTGGATGTCGTTTTTGTATTCCCGCAAATAGCATTATGCTGTTGTCCCAAATGCTTTCCCATTATGAATCGTTTATGGGTTTTGACTGTATTTGCAAAATTGATATCCAGGGTGCTTTTGTCGATAGGTTGGGGGGCTTTTTCCTGGTAAATAAAGCCATGGTCCGCAGTGATGATAACCCTGGTGCCGTTTAAACTATTGATAATAAAGCTAACCAGAGCATACAAGTCATCAAGGGTTTGTCGAACAGCTTCAAATGTGTTGCTTTCAGAAACCGCTTTGTCTCCGATTGCATCAATTTTATCGTGGTATATGTATATTACCCGGTTTGGTCGTACAAATTCCCGCCCGCTGTCCTTGCTCATGGACAGCAGCGCGTCAGCTTTGACGGCCGTACCGTCATAACCGCTGAGTATCAACCCGCGCTGATCGAGTGATCCGCAGGGTTTCCCATCGACAAGTACATCCGCTTTGGGGCTATCTTTAAAGGAAATCGTCTTGTGGGGCAAAAGGGCGGCCATACCCAGAGCGGTGTAACCCGGCAAAATGCCCAGCATGTGATCCAGATCCGCCTTCAAACGATATTTTCCGTTGATTTTGCGGGTCAACTCTTCAGCAGCTTCAAAACGGAACGCATCGCTGATGATTACAAACAGCCGATTTCTGGAACTCTGCTTGAGGGTAGATTTAATGTGAGTCCTGAAAAATTCATACTGGTTGGCTACATATGGAATCTTCCATTTGTCCATCAGGCAGTCTTTGGCGCTCTTTTCCAGAAAATCGCCCCATGTTAATGCCAGTTGCTCCATGAACCAGCCGCTATAGCAACTTTCCACTGTCTCCTTAAGCGCTTTCAGTACATCCCATCCGGCCATATCAGCCCGGTCGGCAAGTTCGTGGAATTTTCGATAATGTTGGTCGA
Source organism: Candidatus Desulfatibia vada (assembly GCA_014383215.1). Taxonomy (GTDB): domain Bacteria; phylum Desulfobacterota; class Desulfobacteria; order Desulfobacterales; family UBA11574; genus Desulfatibia_A; species Desulfatibia_A vada. Next base: position 3,570 of record JACNIG010000382.1, read on the forward strand.
AAAGAAAAAGCTCACTTGTATAGGCGCTGAACATGTCCTTGGCAGATCGATAGCTAAAACCGGGGTCGTATTTTTTTCTGAGTTCAAACAGGCATATTGCAGCCTCTAAGGCCTTATAGGCTGTTTGGTAAAGATTAACCTTTGAATCGTCATTTAAAATCGTCGTGGCCCAGTATCCGTCCAGTCTGCGCTTGATGGTGTCATTTGTGGCCTGATAGTCTGTTTCAAGATCTTTGCCGATCTGGTTTTTCAGGGTGCTGATAATCCTGCGCTCCACGGATTCAAAGGTCATCACCTCCAGCAACGGCTCAAAGTCAAGGGGTATAAGCAATTGGTCTATCTTCAGTTTTTCGGCAATATATTTTGCGACGATGTTGTAGTATTTGAAATAGGCAGTGTTGGTCCGCCACTGTGCCAGAAAAACCGTACAATTATTAGAATGTGATGAGCCTTGGATCGGAAAATGAGAGAGCGCAGTGGGCAACTCGGCTTTCAGGCTGACGGAAAAGTCTGTAACAAAGACGCGTATCAGAAAATCAGTTATACTGGGTGAGTCCGGTTTTATATATCCGAAATTTTGTGCCGGAATTTTCCAGAAAGCAGCCTCCAAGTCTAACTTTTCGATCTGTAGCCAGAGCTTGGATGGCTCATCATGGATGTATTTACCTTTTTGGCAGAAGCTAACCAAAAGACTCATTAGTATTGAAAATGGCTCAGGTTGATCGGCTTTGGTGATGACGGCCAGCATTTTAAGGTCGATATCATCTTCTCTGTCATTCGCTTGAACCCATTTCTTGAGCCGGTTTAATCGCTCCCGGTTTTTAAAAAAGGCCTTTCGTGTTTTTAGGTATGGCCGCAGACTCTGATATTCAAGGTTCAGTTCTTTTAAAAGGATGAAGGCCTGGTCTGCATGAAAAGAGTAGCTATACAGACGCATATCAAGCAGCCAATCATCTTCCGGTGCCGGTTCGGCATAGGGTGCGTACAAGATATATTTTCCGTGAGAGTCTTCTGTTTCCAGTTTAATCTTCAGATCAAGGGCGCCGTGTTCATCCAATCGCAGAATGGTAACATCGTCGATCCGGATTGAAGCTAAAATCTCCTCAAACTCTTTTTCTGCATCGTACCAGAAGACGACCCGTTTCTTTTTTTCGTGAAAAATACGGGCCAGGGTGTCTCTTGTTTGATCGCTATTCATCTACGGCCGCCCCTCTCTCCGTGTCATCTGTGTGTTGTGCATCAATTACGGCTTTGCCCTTCGGGGTCAGACGGTATCTCTGCAGGCGACTGCTGGGTTTGTCGGGGATGGTCATTTCGATATATCCCTCCTTCAGAGCAGGATGCAGGTAGTTTTTCCTGAAGGTTGGCCGATGCTTCAGGTTCAATTGTTGGCGCAGTTCTCCCGATGAAAGCTGGCCTTGGCGCAGTATTCCGATAAGCCGGATAACTGGGTCGGCGGACTGGGTCGGCGACTGGGTCGGCGGGATCACCCTGTCACGTAATGACTCTTGCTGTAACCCTTGCCGCGACTCGGGCTGTTGAATTGTTTTTTGCGATGATGGTTTAAAAATCAAAACAACAGATCCGGATCGAATGCTCCATTCCGGCGGGGGGTTCCTGTTTTCTTTACACCATTCGATAATATTTAATGTTCCGGTCCCCCATTTTTCAATAATACCTGCCCGGTAAAAAACATTTGCGATTATTGGATTCCAGGGTCTGGATTCATGCGGCTTAAATAATGCTTTCACGGTGATGCCAAAGTGAAGGGTGCCGGGATTGATAATTTCCATTCGGTCATTATAAACGGCAACAGATAGAAATGCCCCGGGTACGGCGTAATCACGATGGCAAAAGGCATTTGCCAGTGCTTCCCGAATGGCGCGGGGGTGATACAACGGCCGATCCACGCGTTTCATCCGGCCGGGAAGAACTTTTCCGGAAACCGGCATATGGTCCCTTACAAAGGATTCGGCCCGTTGAAGAAGACTGAAGGCATGGCCCCAATATTGACGATTATCGTCAAATTCCGATAGTCGATCTGTTCCCCGAAAGCGGGCAAGCTGGAGTGAGCATTGCGGATAAATCGATTCCAAACGGATGTTCTTGCCGTAGAGGACGACTGCGGCGTTGGTCAAACAACCATCGATAATCAGGCCGAGACCGGTAAGGATTGATTTTGCGTCAGATCTTCGGGGACGATCCATCCGGCCGGCATCAATCGCATTGGTCAATGTCAATTGGATTTCATCATGATCCAGGTCTTTAATGGAAATCCCTTTTGCCGCGGGTTCGTTTTCCCAGCGTCTGGTTGAATGCAACCGCTCAACCACACGCCGGTCGTATTCTGCTTTCGGCATCAGGCTTGTCGTGGGGCCTCTACGAACATATGGACGGCCGTCATAAGTATAAAGCCCTCCGCCGGGGATCCTTAATGCGATGACACTTTTGCCATTTCCCAGTGTAACGGTTTCGATATCAGGGAAAACCGGTGGATCGATGCGATTGAGTTCAGCAGAAATATCGGCCATTGTTTTGGCAGCAATATCTTGCCCGACAAGACCGCCCTTGTCGGATATGCCGAACAAAACAAACCCGCCCAGTCCGTTTAACATACCGCAAACCGTTTTCATGGCCTTGGTACGCTGACCGGTGGAACTTTTGAATTCAAGCCGGTCGGATTCGCCTGAAG
>JACNIG010000383.1 GCA_014383215.1 Candidatus Desulfatibia vada
GCTACGTAGCAGCCGGCGGGGTATCATTCATTAATGCCAGGGCGGGATAGGCTTCTCTCTGCGGGGTATCGCTATTGGCCCTCGTGTGAATCAACGGCCTGGTTTAGCTCTGCATGGGTGGCCTGATTTATCTAAGTGCTATTGCCAATTTTATCATTTTGTCAATTTTTTTGAAAACTGGAGGTTAAAGTTACAGCAATTTATTCTTAAAATAAGGACCATGGGCGATAATCAGGGTGGATATTAGCCAGCGAGTGGCTGAGTTTGAGGTGAACAACCCGGATTTTGCACACCGGGCGCACCGCACCACCCTATACTGTGGCTACCCTCAGGATTTTAAGCCCCCTTGCGATATTAAATGCCGCCTGACGGTACCAGCAATCGAATTTGTTTTTCATGATGTCTGTAAATCTGGCTCGTTTGGCATCGTCGTGTAAATGACTCAGGCCAAAGTACTGTTCGACGATGTAACGTTTTTTCGAAATCTTCTTATTTCTATCTATTTCATATTCAGTCAGTTTAGCAGTTTGGGAGTCTTTTCTCATTATGCCATCTTCGATTTTATTGAGGGCCAGAAAGTCCCGATTAGGTTTTCCGGCGTACCCTTTATCGGCAAACACTTTTTCAATTGGTTGTTTGGTGTGACGGCTGTAGACAGTACAGTATGGGAGGTAGTTGGTATCGTTAACAGAAGCAGGCGTCAGTGTTGTTGTGAGGATAAAACCATGGTTGACGTCAACAGCCGCATGTTCTTTGAGCCCGTAATGAATGATATCTTTTTGAACAACCCAGTTGGAGTCCAGGTCCCGATGGAATTTAAGTGGATTGCCGTTTTTATCGAGTTTGCCTTCCGGTGTATTGTGTTTTTCTCTTGTTTCCTTGATTTTGTCGTTGCTGATGGGGCGACTAGCAGATTTGACAAGTCTGGCATCGACGGCAATACCTTCATTGATGGTAAGGCCCTGGTTTTCAAACTGACGGAGGATTTCAGAATTGATTTGGTCCATAGCTTCTTTGGACAATCTTTTTCTGAATCGAGAGAATGTGGAGTGATCAGGAGAAGGTTTGCTTAAAGGGAAATTTAGAAATTCTTTAAAGGACCAGCGATCGTTAATCATATTTTCAAGTTCCGGATCAGAGTTTATATGAAACCATTTTTGGAGCAGGAGGCATTTGAACAATAATATTGGAGGGTAGGCATCGGCGCCTTCATTTGAAGTACCGACAGTATAATGGCTCATGAGAACATCTTCAACACGGTTCCAATTAATTGATTTGCTGAGATGTTGCATTTTTTGAATGCTGCGATTGTTCTTTTTTGAGCTTTCAAGTACCACGTCGGCAAAACTGAATTCTTTTTTGATCTTTTTGAAGCCCATACCTTCCTTCCTGTAGTTGAATTTTTGGGGACAATAGTAGCACAGAAATGAGATAAAGTCAAGTAATATCAAGTTATTAAATTATTTTTTATTGGAATTTAACTGAGGTTTTATTAAGAAATTAACACAACTTCGGAAACTCTTGATCGTAATATCCGATTTTTTGAAGGTTGTGCAAAGGTCTCATAACTATACCAGATTGCAGTAGGCCAGTGAATCTGCTTTGCAAGGTTCATGCAAACACTAAGAAATTTTGCCATGAAAACTACAAGAGGGAGTTGTCAGTGATATGCACAAAACATTTCGAATTCTGATCGATGCCAGAGAATTCGCAACTAATCGGACTACGGGAATTGGAAGGGTTCTAGAAGGTTTGATAGATGCTTTAGCTGAAGCATCTTTTATCAAGGGAATCGTTTTGTCAGTGTTACATGCTGCTGCTGTTCCCTACAAATTAAGAGATAGAGAGAAAATTAAAACCGCAAAAATACCTGAAAAATTTATAAAAGCAGAGGCAGCGCTAACTGCTTTTAGCGGGCGGAATGTGGATCTATTTATAAGTCCGTATTCCAAACTTCCGCTTTTTGGTTCCTATTGCCGTTCTATTAACATCGTTCATGATGTTCTTGATCTTACACATCCTGCTTATAGAAGGAGGGTTAGGGTTCATTTTGATCGTTTCAGATTGAAAGCGGCGTTAAGAAAGGCAGCTTTAACCTGGTATGATTCAGCAGCAAGCATGGTAGAAACAGAAAAACTTATCGGATATACGGGCAATAATCCCAAGGTTCGACATTTGGGAATAGAGGACAGATTCAACACTGGAGCCGATGATGCAAATCATATACTTGCAAAATATAACCTTAACAGCGGGTATATTGTGGTGGTCGGTAATGGGCTGCCCCATAAAAATATCAATATCCTACTTGACATATCCACTGAATTGTCAAGGCAATTCGTGCTTGTTGGGGTTCCGGAGCAAAACAAAAAATATTGGACCGACCGTTATCCACAGGCCAGGGCTTTATGGATACCATACGTAAATAACAGGGATCTGCCTGCCTTGATCCGGAGCGCCTTTTGCCTGGCACAACCTTCGACCGCTGAAGGCTATGGGTTGCCGCCATTAGAGGCCATGGCTTGTGGTATACCTGCAGTTGTAAGCAATATCCCGGTTTTGCTTGAAACTACCGGTTCTAATGCATTCACAGTTAATCCTCATGATGCTAGGGCTTGGTTGGATGCATTCGAGTCTTTAGAGAATAATAATATTTACCAGTCCCAGGTCGAAAAAGGTTTAAGGTGGGTTGAGCAATTTCGAGGCCGAAAAGGTTGGGAAAAACATATTTCAGATATAGAAGAATTAATTAAGGGGAATTAACATGAAAAAGGCCCTTATTACAGGGATTACCGGACAAGACGGGAGTTATCTCTCAGAACTGTTGCTCGAAAAAGGATATGAAGTACATGGTGTGGTTAGGCGTGTAGCATTGGAACATCCCCAGGCCCGGATGTGGCGTATTAGGCAGATCTTAGATCGGCTTCATATCCACAGTGCTTCCATGGAAAGTTATGCTTCCATTTTCAATATTGTTTCAGAAGTAAAGCCGGACGAGTGCTACCACTTGGCCGCTCAGAGTTATGTCTCATATTCCTTTGAAGATGAGTTCTCAACTATCAATACAAATTTAAACGGTACCCACTATGTTCTTTCGGCTATAAAGCGACAGGCCCCTGATTGTAGGTTTTACTTTGCCGGTTCGAGTGAGATGTTTGGGAAAGTTGAGGAGGCTCCCCAGAATGAAAAGACCCCTTTTCACCCGCGTTCACCTTATGGGCTTTCTAAAATGGCCGGATTTGAGCTAACCAGAAACTACAGGGAAGCCTATGGTATATTTGCACTTTCAGGCATTTTATTCAACCACGAATCCCCACGAAGGGGGGCTGAGTTTGTGACCAGAAAAATATCGTCAGCTGCTGCAAAGATAAAATTAGGTATAGATAAGGAAATCCGACTGGGAAATTTGGAGGCAAAGCGGGACTGGGGCCATGCGCGTGACTATGTCCAGGCTATGTGGCTTATGCTGCAACAGGATGAACCCGATGATTACGTTATCGCCACTGGAAAATCTCATTCAGTTAAAGATTTTTTAGCAACAGCATTTAATCATGTCGGGTTGGATCACCGGGAATATTTGGTTGTTGATGAGCAACTTTATCGTCCATCAGAGGTAATTATCCTTCAGGGAGATGCATCAAAGGCTCGAACAAAACTAAAATGGTCGCCCACAGTTTCTTTTGAGGAATTAGCAAAAGAGATGGTAGAGAGCGATCTTGAATATTATTCAAAATAATAGAGCAAAAATGATATTAGAGAAGTGATGAAGGAGAGACTCTTACAATGGTTGGTATGCCCCGCTTGTGGAAATAAATTGACGGTGGAGGTTAGCCATTCCAAGGGGAGTGAGATTGTTGAAGGTACATTAAGTTGTGCCTGCGGCAAAATATTTCCAATCATCGGTAATGTGCCCAGATTTCTCTGTGGCACGCTAAAAAATAAACTGCCGGAACTCTATTCAGATTTTTTCAATCGTCATCCATCCCTGTTGGATCGGATGGCAATTTTAAAAGACAATGGTCGGAATACGATAAAAGAGGCGACCATGGATCGGTTCGGATACGAATGGGAGCACTTTTCCGACTATTCTTGTGACAATTTTCAGTTGTTTATCGCGCCACTGCCGGATGATTTTTTTAAAGGAAAGCTTGGCCTCGACGTTGGATGTGGTGCAGGTCGACATGCTGTGCAGGCCTGTGAACTGGGGGCTGAAGTGATTGGCGTTGATTTGTCACCGGCAGTGGATGCTGCCCAACGGAATACTGCCGATAAAAGGCGGATTCATATCGTACAGGCTGATATTTACAATTTGCCGTTTAAGCCTGACATTTTTCATTTTATCTATAGCCTGGGTGTTTTACAGCATCTGTCGGAGCCTGAAAGCGGATATAAGACCTTGCTGCCATTTTTGAGCAAAGGTGGAGCTTTGTTTGTGTGGATCTATGCGTATGCTGCGCGAAAGGTTGCCTTGGAAATTTTGCGTGTTGTATCGCAAAAACTCTCAAACAATAACATCCGGCGTATGGCATACCTATGTAATCTTTTTGATTATGGCATTTTTATCAATCTATATCGGCTAACAGAAAACCTTCCCTTTTGGGGAGAGTTAATAAAACGTTTTTCCCCCCTGCGCGTTAAAGAGTACGCAACATATGGGTTCCGGGTTGGATATACGGACTGGTATGACCGCCTGTCAGCTCCGATCACGAATTATTACAAAGAAGATGAAATGCAGAATTGGTTAAAGCATAGTGGGTTGGGCAACACTAAGCTGCTGCCAATAGGAGACTCCTGGTGGTGGCTTTATGGTGAGAAGAAGGCATTACTACTATGAACTTGCTATTGGTAGGTACGGACTTCCCCCCTAGCAGTGGAGGCATCAGCACTTACTCAATGGAGGTGGCCGGCGCCCTTTCGAAAACATGCAGGGTAACAGTTCTGGCTCCAGGGGCCGCTAAATCAGCAGCCTGTGATAAGGTTTGCCCCTTTAATACAGTGCGAACGCCGCCAGTCCCCATTTTCCGGACGCTGGCTTTTTTGGTATATCTGCCCTGGTTAATTAGACGATATCAGATTGATGCGGTACTTCACACTGTCTGGCCGACCGCTCTAATCAGCCATCTTTGGTACCGTTTTATGCCGATCCCCTTATTTTGTTACTGTTTATGCGTCTGAAATATTAGATGATACAAGGACATGGCGCCGGCGTTTGAAAAATTGTCTGAAAATTTGGCGGCGGATGGCGCTTCACACGGCCAAGGGCATTTTTCCTATTAGCCGTTACACTTCGAGTCTAGTGGAGGCTCAAGGCGTTGATAAGAGTCGCATTCAAATTATCACCCTCGGAGTAGATATAAAACGTTTCAAACCCGCGAAAATTAATCAAAGAGGGACGGTACAAATACAACTGCTTACTGTTGCACGTTTAGATTTGCATAAAGGACACGATCGTGTCTTGGAAGCGCTAACAATACTGAAGAGACAGGGGGTCAAGCCCCAGTACATCATAGTGGGCGAAGGCGATGAAGAATATCGGTTGCGCAGAATGGTACGCAATCTTGGATTAGGGCACCAAGTGAAATTTGCCGGGTTTATTCCTGCAAGTCGTTTGCCCGACATGTATGCCTCTTCAGATATTTTTATTATGGCAAGTCGGGAAATCCCTGGACGTTTAGATCTCGTCGAAGGATTTGGCCTTTCCTTGTTAGAGGCCAGTGCTAGTGGACTGCCGGTGGTGGCAGGCCGATCCGGTGGTGTAGCGGATGCTGTACGCGATGGAGAAACCGGACTTTTAGTCAATCCAGATTCTCCGGAGGATATTGCTCGTGCTTTGAGAGTTTTGTTTAGCGATACCGATTTTGCCCAAAAACTGGGTGCCGAGGGGCGTAGGTGGACTGAAACTCAAATGAGTTGGGACCATGTAGCTAGACGGCTGTGCAGTACCATGCAGAGGCTAATTGGATTAGAATCCGTAAACAAATATTAGTGAAAGAATGTGGTGCCGTAATTGTTTGTGTTAGTTTGAGGCTAAGAATGTAGATTCTTTGGAAAAAATCTTTTATGGTGCAGGGCAGAGGGCAGGTGTCAGGGATCGGGTGTCAGGTTTCAGGGTAGGGAAGAGAACTGAATGCAATAATTCCCAACTTGACATATGAACAAATAGAATATATTCTATCGTATACTATTGAAATTTCCGTGGGGAGGAGAAAAATGCCGTCCACTACAGTTCATATACCAGAAACGTTGTTACATAAAATGAAT
>JACNIG010000342.1 GCA_014383215.1 Candidatus Desulfatibia vada
GGTTATAGCCGGTATTGACTGCACACAATTATTGGTGTATCTATCTTTCTTTATTTTATTCTAAAAAGGGAGGAAGCCAAAATGCCATCACAATCTAGCATTGAGCTGGAAATAGCAGAGAACAAGTACAAAAAGAATCTGGAAGAGGCAGAAAAGCTGGGTCACAAAGAGGGTATCGCGGATGCTTGCGGAAAACTCGGCACTATTTACATAACTCTTGGATATCTGGATAAAGCCGAAGATATGTTTAAAAAGAGCCTGGAAATGGAAGAAAAGCTGGCCAACAAAGAGGGTATGGCGTCAGATTACGGGTATTTGGGTACTGTTTACCAAATGCGCGATGATATGGAACAAGCCGAAAACATGTTCAAAAAAAGCCTTAAAATCAATCAGGAGCTGGGCCGCAAACAGGGCATGTCAATGGTTTACGGCAAACTGGCCGAAGTTTACTATACCCGTCGTGATTTGGATCAAGCCGAGGCCATGTTTAAAAAGCAACTGGAAATGGAAGAAGAGCTGGACAACAAAGAGGCCATAGCTAAAATTTATGGTTTTTTAGGAGATATTTACCGCCTCCGTCTTGATTTTAATCAAGCCGAAGAGATGTACAAAAAGAGCCTGCAGCTTTTTGCAGCTACCGGAGCCGGGCATATGGTAGAGCTATTGCAGGAAATGCTGGCCAACTTAAAAAAGAGGAAAGTATCTTAACAATCTAATCGGGGCGGCGGGGAGTTTCATGGAGTTAACAGCTTTATACCATTAACGATAATCGGAATTAAAAATACCCATACAATAAAGGAAACAATACCAGCAAACATACCGTGATAATCATCATAACTTAATTCAAATAATTCTGTAACTTTAGGCAAATAATTCAATATCAAAAATAAAAGCGAGTCTCCCGGCAAAAAAAAGAGTTGAATAAATATCTCAATGATATCACTCAAAGTAAAGACACCATCAGCGTTCATATCAGCCACAAATTCCCAAGGTTTTATTGCCATTAGTCACTCTCCAATTAGGTATCACACTAATCGAGCGAAACGCTCGATGCCCTTTGTTCGTTGTCTGTTGTCCTTAGCTAATTTAGAGTAATTAAAGTCTTGGTATAAAAATCTTCAGCCAAAGCGTTATCATAACGCCGGACAAATCGAGTTAGATGTACAACTGACAACGGACAACAAACAACTGACATATTGAGTTTTAACTCAATTAGGGTATGAGTTCTGTCTACGTCGCGCGGAAAAGGCTCAATTCAGTGTCGGATTAATAACATTGAATATAACGTAAGACAATCGCAAATGTTTTGGGTGTCATTGTTTGCAGGTGCAAGGACTTGTATTTAATGTCATAAATGCAGAACAGGCCTTTTGGGTCACAAGTATCCATGCCGTGTACCGGCACATCTGACAATGGATTCCAGCTGATCATTGCGATAACAGGCCATTACTGGAATGGAGTTTTCACCGGACGCTCTTTTCAATTTGCGAAGATACTCTACCGTAGCTTCGATAATCTCTTTATCCAGTTGAAAGCGGTCTGCAAATTCTTCAACTTCAAACTTGCCCCAATCTTTCATGATCTCTTCAACCTGTTCAACCGTAGGCAGTTTCTTAGCGGCAGGGTCAGTCATAGTAATCACCATTAAACTAATTTAGGCTCTTTTTATTCTCTTCATTCTCTTCATCGTTGCTTTTCTCTCCTGCCACCCGGCAGGCATCTCGCATTCAGGTTTGAATGCCAAGTTTGGGCAGGATATAGAGTTGCAGAAGAAAATAGCAACCGATTACTATCAGAAAAATAATTGATGTTTTCATCAAACCTCCTTTTTTTTGCCGAATTGAATCGGATAATCCAAAATACATCTGCAAGAAAGACTTACTGATTGAGACCCCTCTGTACGACATATAGCGAAGATACCATATAAAAAGCAACTAAAGAAAGAGACAAAACAGTTCTGTTTTAATCTATGCCTTTCGCGCTCCGTACGACCCGGGCATGGAAAAAACAAGTGAAATCCTGCCACCACACAAAGCCGAATTCTACGTCCGCGTACCAGGCCGCAACATAGGATTTTTTATCCGCGCTCCAGATTCTCTGTTTGGCAGGGTCAAACACAGGTTCCAGGCAAAACTGGTATGGACTCGTATTTTCAATGAACAGGGACATGAGTTCATTTACAGTGGGCAGCCGCCAGTCTGAAAATCCGGCAAAAGCCTTCCTGTTCAACGAGATAGCATAGTCTTGCGCTTCGTTCCAGGTCCCCGGATAGGGTGACCCTCCTTGTTCCCACAGAAGTCTTGTGGTCTCATCCAGGATCGTGCCGTCTCCATTATCCCTGAGAACACCCGGCACCGGATTTTTAGGCCGCCACAGCTCGTCTGCATCAAAAAGGTCCTTTGCCCGTTTAAGGCCTGTCTTTACCGGTGCAGAGCGGAGCCGAGCAGGATCGGCTGTCCCATGTAATTTTTCCGGTAAGGACTCCTCCACGATCAGGGCGCAGGTTTTGGCCTTTTTTTCCTCCCAGGCAGCAGCAAGCAGGTCCAACTCGGCCAGCATGCTGGATGCGCTTGCAAACCTTTGCTCTCTGTCGGGGTGCGAGGATCTTTGCAAGAAGCGGTCCCACACCTCGTCCAGGTCCGGATTAATGGCACCGGCCTTCTTTTTGCCATCAGGCAGGCTGCCTGTGAGCATGCGGAAAAGCGTGATGCCGACCGAGTACAAATCGGAACGCTCGTCTGCTTCGTTGGGATTCTCCTCCTGTTCGGGAGCAGCGTAATAAGGCGTTCCCACTTTGACCGTATCAGGTCCGCCCAACTCTTCTCCCCGCAGCTTGGAGACCCCGAAATCAATCAGTTTGACCGTGTCTTCGTCCGTAAGCATCATATTGAAGGGCTTCACATCCATGTGGATGATTCCGGCGTGATGCAGCCGGGCCAATGCTGCCAGGACTTGCCGCGTGTAATGAATGGAGGCATCAATGGAAAGCGGCCTGGAAGGCCCATCCTCATATGTCTCTCCGATGACGGTACCCAGATTATTGCAATAATATTCCATGACAAAAAAAGGCCTGCCGTTGTGCGTGTCCAGGTCCCAGACTTCTGCAATGTTGGGGTGCCTGAGGCGCGCCATGGTGACGGCCTCTTTCATAAACTGCCGCCGAACTTCCTCCATTCCCAGGATGTTGGCCAAAACCTGGCGCGGTTCGCAAACCTTTAAAGCCACAATTTTATCCGTGTTGGGTATGGCGGCTTTGTAGACCGTGCCCATACCCCCTCTGCCAAGCAGCCCCTTGACGGTATATTTACCGAATTTCTTCACCGGTTCCTCAATTTACCAAAGCCTGTCGGCATGGGCTTTCTGGAGACCAAGCGCAATGATCTTCTCTGCGGTCTTTCTGATGTCATAAGGCACAAATCGCACTTCAAGTGTGCGGGTTTCACTCTCCCAGATTACATATTTCGCATTATCGTTGCCGTCTCTTGGCTGACCCACGCTGCCCACATTGACGATGTATTTACTTTCTGCGGCCAGGGTTTGGACTCCTTCAGAGAGAGGGGCCGTGCTAACCCTTCCGTTGGTGTAAGAGATTAAAAGCAGTTCGTGGGTATGCCCGACCATACAAAGATCGTATTCCATCTTTTTGAAGATTTTGGGAAGCTTGGTACGGGAAAACTGAAATAGATAGGTACTGACGCTGTCCGGCGGAAAACCGTGCACCAGGAGGCAATCGTCGACAAACATATTTACGGGCAGCGTTTTTAAATAAGCCAGAGATTCTTGGGACAAGAACTGTTCGGTCTGCAGCAAAGAACGTCTTGCTTGCGGATTGAAACCGTGTAGACTGTCCTTGTCCACAAGACCCAATTCGTGATTACCCATGAGCGAGGGTATATTTCGGGAACGCAAAAGTTTAATCACCTGATCGGGCTCAGGGCCGTAGCCAATGTTGTCCCCAAGGCACACAACCGTTTCAATGCCTATAGAGTCGATATCCGCCAGCACCTTTTTTAAGGCCTCAAGATTACCATGTATGTCGGAAATTACGGCCAGCTTCAATTTTCGGTTTCCGCCTCCTGATCGTCGTTAGTGTGGGTATAATTGGGGATTGGCTTGTGTTGGAACCGAGGGTAACATAGTGTTTATAGCGGGTCAACCAGAGATAAACACTTGTAAATTTACAATATTTCCTTAACTCGACCAATCTCACCACTTTCTAAGCGGATTTTAATACCATGGGGGTGAGTCGGCGATTTGGTCAGAATGTCTTTAACAATGCCTTGGGTTAATTTCCCTGACCGCTGGTCTTGCTTTAATACGATCAGAACATGCAGTCCCGGCTTTATTTTTGCACGTTTTATACTATTCATGATTCTAATTTCACTGTTGCCAAAAGGACTGAATTCCCCAGGCAGCTTATTATCCGATGTACATCCTCTGGATCATAGTGCTTCATATCCTTCATGATCGAGTGGATTGAATATCCGGGTTCCTTTCAGTGTGAATTGCCCCTTTCCGTTATAAAGAACATAACCCTTTATTTTGGAGTTTGCTGAAGTTTTATTTCCATCTTCCGTTTTTCTGTTATATCGAAGGCATAGTGTAAGTATAAATCCTCATCAATTGGGTGCCAGTAAGCATCCCATATGATATAAAAAGTTTTGACTTCCAGATGTTGAGGCTTACCTGTCGCCCAAACTTCCGGAGCTAAACACCATGGACACGGTTCATCCCTTTGTGCCCAAGCTTCATAACAGGTGGTTCCCGGAACAGCGCCAGCCTTTCTCCCAGCTTCGTTAGAAAGAACAATCTCACGGGTCTTTGGACGAATTAGGAGAGCTACACAAGGCATAGCATCAAGGAGGATTTTGTTCAAATGCATCTTTTCTTTTAGCGACTCCTCGGCGTTCTTGCGATCAGCAACCTCTTTCTCTAACTCTTTCACCCGCTGTTCTAATTCTTCATAGATTGGTTTCTTGGCCATTTGACAATCCTCCGATTAATCAGGATAGAGATCCCCAAGGTCCCGGAAATCTATCGGGTAAGCTGAAATGCTATCCATATGCCAAGTATTCCACCAGCACCGCTTCCAAGCAGCGAGGCCAGTGAAAACCCACCAGCTCCCAGTAAACCAGGTAAAGACCCTCCTGCAAAGGAGCCGATAGTCATTCCAAACATAATCATTACTTTTCGTGACATATTTGTTGCCAGGACAAATGCATATTATCATGTGCTTCTACGTAATTCCCAATCTTCTCAGATCGGATTTCTGCAATGGTTTTCGGAAATTTTTTTATCTGTCTCCGTTAAGGAATGTAGGTTCATTTAACCGATGAAAGATTCGCACAAGCGTTCCAAGCATCTAATTTTGCCATTTTCTTCTTGTTTCTCCCCAAAATCTCGACGGCGCCATAGTATCAGATTCTTTTCGCCAGGCAAAATAGGCCAGGGGCGAAAAGGTTTTAGATTAAAGTGGCGTATTTTTGACCAGTTCCGGACATAATGTTTTCCCCGGAGCTTCTGGCGCTCACAGCCGTGCAGGTCCTCCTGGAGCACCAGTTTTGGACGCATCGATATGATCAAATCTTCCCAGAAAAAACCGGGGTAGACCCGCTGACAGACCACTATGGCGCAATGCACCCCTGCGAGATCTTCCACAAAGGCTCCAGGAACCTTCAATTGGCTTGCTTTCAAGATTTGTAGTTCCAATCAACCTTCTTGACAATACGACCGGTATCCGGTATTTAAATAGATGTCGTCGGTTGCCGCAGTATGGTTGCTGCTTGATACCCGGCCCTACTACATAATGGAATACTTCCTGCAACGGCACACAACTTTATTAAATTTTCCCTTATTCCGAGCTCAAAAAGGGAATTCTCATCACTTCACTTGTTTTTAGGAGGTTCTCACCAATGGCTGAAGGCAGGATTAAATGGTTTAGCGAAAAAAAAGGTTACGGATTTATCGAAACCGATGAAGATGCAGAGATATTTTTTCACAATTCAGGTGTTGCCGATCATGGCCATTTCGGTCTGCAAAAGCAAGACCTCGTCTCGTTTGACGTTAAAACAACCGCCCGGGGACCGCAAGCAGTCAATGTAAAACCGGTATAACTTTCTGCTTTAATTATTATACCCCAAACTTAGGAGTGAGGTATTCAAACCCGATAGATACCGGCTTGCGGCGGATTCAATCAATGGCTTTTGAGATGATCGCCAGAGACGGTACGACCTGTAAGATCAAGTT
>JACNIG010000388.1 GCA_014383215.1 Candidatus Desulfatibia vada
TTATCAAGGGATTGAAGTAATCAGGCCACGGCAATTCGTTGATAAGTATCTTTAAAAAACTATCTGTTGACTACAAACCCTTGTCAGATTTTCATCTCTGAGCCTGCTCTTGGCTCTTTATTAGGGCGCAAAGCTCGTCAATACGTTTTTTAACCTTTATGTCTGTATCAATCCGACTTTTCATCCTTTCGACAATGCTGCTGACGGAGCTGTATTTTTTTATCTGAAATTGCGTACCTATCTCCTGAAGGCTATCGTGCCTGAGCCTGCGTGTCAGATAGATGGCAACATTCCTTGGTTCGTTGAACCGCCCCCGCTTCGACTTGATCAGATCATCCGCGCTCACGCCCCAATAATCACATACCGCCTTTATAACCGCATCTTTTTCCGGTGCAAGCTCTTTTGACTGAGGAATATCATCATCTACTTTTAAAGCATAGTATTTCCCTTTTACCCAATCGATAAAATCAACCGGTCCCATGATTGAAGGCCATCTTTTTTTATCTATAAGCTTTGTTATTTCTTTGTCGTTTTCAACCGATATAAAACGTTTGTATTGTTTCAACCATTGCTTTTTATCACCTGTTAGGACCGCAAGGATGAAGCGTTTATGCAGCCATTCCCACTTCTTGGCAACCGACAGGTATCCTTTATGGCTGCTCCATGTATATGTGTCGATATTATCCGTCAAACCGGCTTTCAGTGGATTTCGATGTATGTATCTGACTAGTTGTAAAAGGTAACTATCACCGCCCACCAATATTGACTTATACCGACCGCGAAACAATGCACCATCACAAAAGTGACGCCTGTTAAACCTTTGCGTATAAACACCGTTCAGGTGACGCATACCTCTTGATATATTCGCAGCAGGCGTCTGCACAAGGATATGATAATGGTTCGGCATCAGGCAGTAGGCCGATATACGAAAATTCCACATTTCCGTCGTTTCAACCAGAAGATCGACAAACATCTGGTAATCCTGCTTGTCATGAAATATATTTTCACCTCGCCTGCCACGATTCATTACATGATACCAAGCATTCGGATATTCTATTCTCAACGGCCTGCTCATAAAATCGACCCTACACAAATAAACCGAATGAGTCAAGAGCAGACTTGACCCCTAAAACTTGTGTTCATCCCGTTATTGACTCGATGCTTGATTACCTGTCTGTAACCAACCTGTCGTAGGGGAATAGGCAAGCTGTGTCCTAAATGGCCGCAATTTTGCGATGTTGTATGAAAAGTGGCGATTGACAACATAGCTCGCCTTTGGTATCATTTATTTATTGTCTCCGTAAACCGGAAGCCTTCATGTGTTGTGTCTCATCTGAGTTCTTACACCAGTAGCAATTTCTCGTTCAGCTCCCTTAAAAAGGCGACCTCTCATCATCACTATAGTTTACCAGGATTGTGAAGGCGGAAGGGGAAAGAATGTATATTCCTATTATTCACCTATTTAACGAAGGGGGGGCATTATGGCAGTTAAAGTTTTAATCAAGAGAAAAGTAAAAGAAGGTAAATTGAATGAGGCCTCTAAACTCCTTACCAAAGCCCGGTACAATGCCATGGGCCAGCAGGGTTACATCTCATCAGAGACTTTGAGTGGCTGTGACGATCCAAATAATGTGGTCGTTGTATCCATGTGGCAGAGAATAGAGAATTGGAACCAATGGAAAAATGGTGATTTGAGAGCGGAAAATGAGACCGCGTTTGAAGCGTTTATTGATGGACCGACCGAATACGAAACTTATAATTTAGGATTGCAGCTTTAATAGAGACAATCGGCAATAAATTGCTGAGCTTTGAAGCATTTGTCGGGGCAGACCATCCCGCCATCTTGACGGGGCATCTGCCCCGGGAAATTAAACATTGTAATTCGGCCATGAAATTATATTCGGTAATCCCCAAATCACATTGGGGAGTTGCTGGGGAGCCTGCCTCAGAAAGACTCCAAGATGAATCGCCAAAGGTGTGAAATCCTTTTGGTGGACAAGCCCATGAAATTTATAGAGATCACGGGACAGGAAGCACGGATGTCCATAAAATTAGGAAATTGGAGGGTTGGATATGCCAATATTCATGATGTTTGGAAAATATTCCTCAGAGGCATTAAAGGGAATCAGTCCTGAAAGAACAGATAAAGCTGTTGAGTTGATCAAAAAGAATGGTGGAAAAGTTATATCAATGTACGCTGTACTGGGTGAACACGATCTTGTTCTTACCTTGGATTTTCCTGATTCTGAAAAGGCTCTTACCGCATCTGTTGCATTAAACAAATTGACAGGAATCTCATTTACAACATCACCTGTAGTGGAAGTTGAAAAGTTTGATAAGTTAATTGCTGAGGCAAAAGTTATTTAGGGTTCAATGCAAGCTATCTGGACTCCCCATAGGAAGCAAACAATTCTGAGAAGATGGAGGTAAGGTCTTCATTCTTCACACAATCATTATTCAATCTAGTGTGCGGGCATCTATTTTCCTATCCAAAACAAGTGATTACTTCTGCCTTAAAAAGTCAGCTATATTCTTAATGAGAAAGCGGCTTGGTCGATAGGGAGCTATAAGCTCACTGTTAGCACTGTAGAAAATGATTATGAAGATAAAGGATAAGCTGAGAAAGGGAGGCACATGAAAGCTAAAACACGTTCTATCGAGTAGATAATAGAAGAACAGGTACAAAGATGGCGGGTTACACGAACGGAAGAGAAAAAAAAGGATGAACGCATCTCTGTCATTACCATCTCCAGAGAAGCCGGAAGTGGTGGGAACATATTGGCCAAACGACTTTCCGATCAGCTCGAATTCGATTTATTTTATCAGGAATTCATACACAATATGGCTGAAAGTGCCCACGTAAGCGTTCGGCTCCTCGAAACGCTTGACGAAAAAGGTGCATCCGTGCTCGAAGAATGGATAGCATCGCTTGTAGATAAGCGACACCTATGGCCTGACCGGTATCTACAGCACCTCATGAAGATTATAGGGACCATCGGTAAACACGGCCGGGCTGTTATCGTAGGGAGAGGCGCCAATTTTGTTCTGCCTCCTGAAAAAAGACTCAGCGTTCGAATTATTGCGACCCTGGAAGCGCGACTCCGAAACGTATCCCAAAAGTTCAGCGTGAGCGTTGATGAAGCCAGAGCAAGGGTTTTAAAAACGGAATCAGATCGCAAGGCATTTATTAAAAAATACTTCAATGACGATATCAGGCGTCCCCTCAATTATGACCTTATCATCAATACCGGAACATTAAGTATCGATGACGCCGTTAATGCCGTCAGCGGAGCCTTGAGTCAATTGAACAGGGCTTAATCCGAATGAATAATTAGAATAAGGGATTATGAAATAAGCGAGGGATTATGAAAAAGGCTATCAAAAATATAGCCCAGATGATGCATCAAGCTGATCCAAAGGCATGCTTTGCCTTTGAATTCTGGGATGGTGATGTAATACGTTTCGGGGCTGTTCCCCGTGTAACTTTACGCTTGAAGACCAAAAGTTGTGCTCGTAGCATCATCGGCAAAGGCTTTTTGGGGCTTGGCGAATCTTATATGGAGGGAGATCTGGAAATAGAGAGCTGTATGGTGGAACTTTTTCGTCTTGGATTCGCCATTGGTTTTGACGATTACAAGTTACCTTTATGGCAGCAATTTCGAGTTTTTATCCTCGGGATGCTAAACCGTAATACACGGCGGTGTGCTCAGAAAAATATTTCTTATCATTACGATCGGGGTGATGAATTCTACGCACTTTACCTTGACAAAACCATGACTTACTCATGCGCATATTTTAAAAGGTCAGACGATTCTCTTGAACAAGCGCAATTGAATAAGTACGAGCATATTGCTAAAAAACTTATACTTAAGCCTGATGAAACGCTGCTCGACATTGGCTGTGGCTGGGGTGGAATGCTTATCTTTGCGGCCCAGAAATACGGTATTCGGGGGGTAGGAAATACGTTATCGAAAAATCAGTTCGAGTATGCCAATCGTAAAATCAAGGAATTGGGGCTTCAAGATCGCCTCAAGGTTTTGTACAAGGATTTCCGACAATTAAGCGGAAAGTTTGATAAAATAGTTTCCATCGGTATGTTTGAACACGTTGGGAAAAAATTTATACCTGCCTTTATTCAAAAAGTTTCGGATTTATTGAAAACCGGTGGGCTGGGTCTGCTACATACCATTGGGGGAGATACCCCGTCTGCCAGCGATCCCTGGACGTTTAATTATATCTTCCCGGGGGCCTATATTCCAGCACTTCATGAAATCACGTCCGAGATGGGAAAAACCGGTTTTTCCATAATAGATGTAGAAAATTTGCGGTTGCACTATGCTAAAACTCTTGAAAAGTGGATAGAAAATTACGAGAAAAATATAGAAAAAATAAGAGAACTATTTGATGAAGCGTTTGTGAAACAATGGCGTCTTTTTTTGCACAGTACCGCAGCAGGATTTAAGTGCGGCAAGTCTCAACTGTTTCAGATTCTCTTCTCCAAGGGATCAAACAATGCTTTACCGATAACCCGAGCACATGTGTATCGTGAATAACCAACATAAACGATACCTGATTAACAAAAAACAGCTTAACCAGGAAATATCATGATGAGCGTGATTTTCTGGTGTTACTTCAAGCAAATAATCTGTAATAGTGCTTCTTGATTTTCATGTTTCAATGAAGGCAAAGAAGCATCAATTAAAGATCGGATCGGGTCAACGATTGCTGATTCATAACAGAATTGGTATAAATTCATCTCCGAGTAATTTTATGGAGGAAGTTATGGAAACCAAAGATTCCTATTTAGAGAAGATGAAGGCCAAGTTCGATGATCTTAACTACAAATGGAACATTGAACGCAATAAGATAGAGGCCAAAGCACAAAATGCCAAAGTCGAAGTAAAGAAGAAATTCGAAGAACAATTGAAAACCCTTCAGAAAAGGCGCGAAAAAATGAGTCAGAAGCTGGATCAAATCGACGTGGCCAGCGAAGACGCGTGGAGGGACATTAAAGAAGGAGTGGATAACGCCTGGCAATCCCTAAACGAGGCGATAAAAAAAGCGCGATCCCACTTTGATTAGATGCTTGCACCGGCTGCCCAAGCCATTTGGACTATTTGCCCCTGCCCGGCAGTCGAGTCCGACCTTGGCTTTTACAAAGTAAGTCTATGGATTTATTTTACCGCGGATGCTTCGCGTCTGACGATGCCGCGCAGTGGACGTCCCAGAATATCGGCTCCGGCAATCACGAGTTTTTCATCGCCCCATATTACTTTAAATTTACGATTTCTGGTACTCTGCCTTTAAACCTTCCATTTTTCCCTCTGTCGATTACGAAACTTTTCAGACCGAATGCTCCCGAATAGTAGTTCGTTTTCCTGCTCAAGAAATTTTACCAAATCATCCGAAGGGAAGTTTAGCAGTTGCTTAACACCTGATATAAGGTGCATAGGTTTTCGAGCGAAATTTCGTGCCACTTGAATAGAAGCCTCATCAAGAGACTCGGATGGAACCACTTTATCCACAAGGCCCAATTCCAGAGCTTCACGGGCAGCTATGTCTTTTCCCGAGAGCAAGAGTTCCAACGTCTTGCTCTCACCGATTTTTTTATTCATAAAAAAGATTCCGCCTCCTTTGGGTACCAGCCCCAGTTCCAATGTGGGGAATTGAAATATGGTCCTGTCTCCGATAATCCGGTAATCGCAGGAAGAGAAATGGGGTCAAACCTTGATTAGTGATTAATAGGTTTTTAAATGAAATAAAACAGGCAGTTAAATTGATAGGGAGAATAAGTTTTTGGTTGAGTTAATATTAAATCAAAAGCCATGACCACTATGATGCTGATTGTAATTTGGCTGGCGAAAAGTTCGTAAGAGGTGAAATGAAAGGTATTTACAGCCACCCTCACACACAATATCTTTTTTTAATAAAATTTGAAACAGACGATGATTTTTTTCTGCTGGTTGGATTTTTTGATTAGAATAGGGGGCGACCCGACTATCAGAATCCATTGCATTTCGATTTTGAAAAACAAAAAAGGCACAGGTTCTAGCCTGTGCCCAAAATGTGCCCGCCATGGTCTAAGTATTGAAGAGTACCCTTCACAAGCTGCAGGGCATGTTCTGCCTAGTGGCAGTGCTTCGCGCCCGGGTAAGGAATTCTGCCCATTTTTTGATTCACTCGCTAATGCCGGTGCGAAAAATTCCCAAACAGAACCAA
>JACNIG010000391.1 GCA_014383215.1 Candidatus Desulfatibia vada
ATAAAATCCGTGAAAATCCGCAAAATCCGTGTCATCTGTGTTCTACCTAAACTGATTGGTTCCAGGTTCAGAGTTCTGCGTTATCCTCTGAACCTTGAACCCCTTGGCGCGACGTAGCTTCAGCGTAGGCGGCTGAACCTCTGAACCTTTAAGCACTTAACAAGTTCAGGACTTTGTTGGCCGAATCGGTTACAACGGAACCGGGCCCGAAAACAGCTTTGGCGCCGGCATTAATCAGGATATCATAATCGGCCGGCGGAATTACCCCGCCGACCACTACCTGGATCTCTTCCCCGCCTTTTGCTTTAAGCGCATCGACCAGTTGGGGAACCAGGGCTCTGTGACCGGCCGCCAGGCTGGACACCCCAACCACATGCACATCGTTTTCCACCGCCATCTGGGCCGCTTCTTCGGGAGTCTGGAACATGGGGCCGATGTCCACGTCAAACCCTAAATCTGCAAAGGCCGTGGCGATCACCTTGATTCCCCGGTCATGACCGTCCTGGCCCATCTTTACTACCAAGATCCGCGGTCGTCGTCCTTGCTTTTCCTGAAAATCATCGGTGCGCTTGCGGATGGCGGCAAATATCTCACTACCGCTGTATTCGGCGGCATATACACCGGATATGCACTGGGTAGTTGCCACATAACGATTGAAAACAACTTCCATGGCATCGGAAATCTCACCCACCGTGGCGCGTGCGCGGACTGCCGGAATGCAGGCCTCCAGCAAATTCCCTCCGGACTCCGCGGCTTTGGTAACCACCTCCAGGGCCTGGCGCACGGCATTCTCGTCGCGGCTGGCTTTGATTTCTTTTAATTTCGCGACCTGTTCCTCACGCACGGCTTCCGAAACTTCCAGAATATTTTCCAGGGGCTCTGCTTCCACCTGATACTTGTTTACACCCACAATGACATCCAGCCCCTGATCGATGCGGGCCTGCCTTCTGGCGGCCGCTTCTTCGATCCGCATCTTGGGCATGCCGGTCTCAATAGCCTTGGCCATGCCGCCGATCTTTTCCACTTCGTCCATGAGCTTGCGCGACTCGCGTATAATACCGTCGGTCAAAGCCTCGACGTAATACGAACCGGCCAAGGGATCGACCGTACGACATATCTGGGATTCTTCCTGAACGATAAGCTGGGTATTTCTGGCGATGCGAGCGGAAAAATCAGTGGGCAGCCCCACGGCCTCATCAAAAGAGTTGGTATGCATTGACTGGGTCCCCCCTAAAGCCGCTGCCAGACACTCGAGTGTGGTACGGACAACGTTGTTATACGGATCCTGTTCCGTCAGACTCCAGCCCGATGTCTGCACGTGGGTTCTGAGCATGGTCGACTTGGGGTTTTTGGGGTTGAATTGGCTGATGATTTCATGCCACAGAAAGCGGGCCGCCCGCAGCATGGCGATCTCCATGAAAAAGTTCATCCCTACCCCGAAGAAAAACGACAACCGCGGCGCAAAGGCGTCTATATCAAGCCCTGCCGCCAGCGCGGCGCGAACGTACTCAAGACCGTCCGCCAGGGTAAAAGCGGTTTGCAGCACGGAGTCGGCCCCGGCCTCCATCATGTGGTACCCGCTGATGCTGACGGTATTGTATTTGGGCATGTGCTGGGAGCAGAACCCGATGATGTCGGAGACAATCCGCATGGACGGCTCCGGCGGATAAATGTAAGTATTGCGGGTTAAGTATTCCTTTAAAATGTCATTCTGAATGGTGCCTCCCAGTTGCTCATGTTTGACGCCCTGCTCTTCGGCAGCCACAATGTAGCCGGCCATTACCGGTAGAACCGCACCGTTCATGGTCATGGATACCGTCACCTTATCCAGCGGAATTTGATCAAACAGCATCTTCATATCATCAACCGTATCGATGGCCACACCGGCCTTGCCGATATCTCCCACCACCCGGGGATGATCCGAATCATACCCCCTGTGCGTCGCCAGATCAAAGGCTATGGAAAGTCCGGTCTGACCCGCTGCCAGGTTTCTGCGGTAAAATGCATTCGATTCCCTGGCCGTTGAGAAACCCGCGTACTGTCGCACGGTCCAGGGCCTGCCGGTGTACATGGTGGCCATGGGGCCCCGCGTATAGGGTTCAAATCCCGGCAGAGTATTTACATGGGCCATACCCTCAAGGTCCTCGGCCGTATACAACGACTTTACCTTAATGCCTTCAGGGGTTTCCCAATCCAGATCCTCCAGCGGCCGGCCTCTGAGTTGTTTGGTGGCCAGTTCTACCCATTTTTGTTTATCAGGATGTTCAGCCATGACATACTCCTTTGCTTTAGATTTTGATGTTTCGTAACCGTTCATAGGTTCAGCCGCCTACGCTGAAGCTACGTCGCGCCAAGGGGTTCAACGTTCTGGGTTCTGGGTTCAATGGAACGCGGATAACACAGATTAAAACGGATCTACACAGATACAGATAAAATAATATAAAATCCGTGAAAATCCACAAAATCCGCGTCATCTGTGTTCTACCTAAACTGATTGGTTCCGGGTTCTGCGTTAACCTTTGAACCCTGAACCTTGAACCTTCCTACTTTTCACACAGCTCAACCAGAACACCGTTGGTTGCTTTGGGATGCAGAAAGGCGATATTTTTACCACCGGCCCCTTTCCGCGGCTTCTCATCTATCAGCCTGATGCCTTTTTCCTTTAACTCCGCCAAGGCCGCTTCAAGATTCTCTACCTGAAAGGCAACATGATGTATGCCCTCGCCTTTTTTTTCCAAAAACTTGGCAACAGGTCCGTCCGGCGCCGTGGATTCCAAAAGTTCTACCTCACTCTCTCCCACCGGGAAAAAAGCAGTTGTGACCTTCTGTTCTTCGACGGTCTCGGAGCCTTCAAACTCAAGTCCCAGGGCGTCCGACCAAAAGCTTTTCCCATGTTCGATACTGTTGACGGCAATACCGAGATGTTCGATTTTTAGTATTTTCATGACAACCTCCTTTCAAACTTGGGTTCAGAGGCTCAGCGTTCCCCGTTCTGGGTTACAACTTAACCTTTGAACCCTGAACCTCTGAACCCTTGAACGATTACTTTCTATTTATATTTTTCCATTACCCGCTTAAAGCCGGGCATTGCATTTATAATGGTGGCATCATCCACGCAAAAGGCGATCCGGAAGTGACCGGGTCCGCCAAAACCGCTGCCGGGCACAGTCAAGATCAATTCTTCCTGCAAGGCCTGAACGAATTGAACATCGTCGGGAACCGGCGTTTTGGGAAAAAGATAAAAAGCACCCGGCGGTTTGATAAATTCATAACCGCAGTCGGCCAGGCCGTCACACAAAAGGTCCCGCTTCCTGGTATAAGCGGAAATATCAACACTGGCCTCCTGAATGGATGCAACCACTCGCTGCATCAGGGCCGGGGCGTTTACAAATCCAAGGATCCTGTTGGCAAGAGCCATAGCGCCTAAAAGATCTGTTTTATATACCGCCCGGGGGTTAACTGCCAGGAAGCCGATACGTTCTCCGGCTAAGGAAATACTCTTGGAATATGAAGAAGCGATGATACTCTCTTGATAGCAGTCCAATATACTCGGAACCTCGAAACCGTCGAAAACGATCTTGCGGTAAGGTTCATCAGATATCAGATATAGCGTTCGATCAAACTCTATACCCTTATCTTGCAAAAGCCTCCCAAGTTTTTTAAGACTTTGTTGCGAATATATCTGGCCGGTGGGATTGTTGGGCGAATTGATGAGAACGGCCTTGGTTCTGGATGTAATCGCAGCGGAAACAGCGTCCAAATCCAGATCGAAATCCGGCTTTGTCGGTACGGTTTTTAGTACTCCGCCGTGATTGCCCGCATAAAAACCATATTCAACAAAACCAGGCACCGGTGTAATAATCTCATCGCCCGGATCCAGCAGTGCTTTCAGGATAACATTCAGAGCACCGGCGGCGCCGCAGGTCATGATAACCTCGTTTGCCGTGACCGGCACCTGTTGCTCTTTGGAAAGATAAGCGGCTACCGCTTTGCAGACATCCGGATATCCGGTATTCGGCATATAGCCGTGAATACCGGTCTCCGAGGTCATTGCAACCTCCCGAAGTGCCGCTTTAAACTCATCCGGCGGTTCCAGATTGGGGTTCCCCAGGCTGAAATCGAAAACGTTTTCAGCCCCATGCTTGGACTTCAGGCGCGCCCCTTCTTCAAACATCTTGCGTATCCAGGAAGATCCGGACAACATTTCACTGATATGCTTTGCAATCGTCATATTAACCCTATAGTTGCATAAATTTATGTATTCGATCTAGGCCGTTACAACGAAAACCATTGCCAGTATTGGCTGATTCTGCCGCCTACGCTAAAGCTACGTCGTGCCAAGGGATACTGGTTCCTGGATATTTATCCGCCTCAGGAGGACTGGATGTTTTTGGACTTCACTATTAGAGCATTCCTGAATATCCAGCATCCAGTATCCAGCATCAAGTATCCAGTATCTGCTTCTAAAACTAGAAAAAAGTGCAATACGAAAACCTGATTCAAATTGTAAAATCTTGAACTACAAAGAAGCCTAATCGGCGCGCTCGACCGACACTACCTCCGGAATCTCCTGTTTTAAAAATTTTTCTATCCCGTTTTTAAGGGTCATCTGGGACATGGGACAACCGGCACAGGCACCCTTCAAACGTACTTTCACCACCCCGTCTTCGATTTCGACAAGCTCTACGTCGCCGCCGTCAGCCTGAAGCATGGGCCTGATTTTGTTAATCGATTCCTGAACTCTTTCTTTCATTTTTTGCTCTCCTCGTTAAATAACTTTATTTTTGAACTAAGGCTGAAACTCTAGCATACATATCAATATTCGATGAAGTGTTTCGTGTTTAGTGTTTGGTGTTTGGTATTTCCCGTATCCTGAAACACTAAACACAAAATACCAAACACCCTCTACATTAAAAGTTTTTGCTTATTAAAAGCAAGGGGTTGTTTACTCCGACTCTCTTTGAGCATAAAACGCTTTTCTGAATTCACTAAATCTGTCCTTACATATCGCTTTTCGCACCCGTTTCATAAGACTGATATAAAAATGAATATTATGAATTGTATTTAAACGATAAGCAAGCAGTTCTTTTGCCATGTAAAGGTGGCGCAAATAAGCCTTCGAATAATTTTGGCAAGTGTAGCACCGGCAACCGGCCTCAACAGGCTCCGGGTCGTCTTTGAAGCGGGAATTGTAAATATTCATGGTCCCTGATTTTGTAAACATCTGCCCGTTTCTGGCATTGCGGGTCGGCAGGACGCAGTCGAACATGTCGGCACCGAGAGCCACAAGCTCAATAAGATCTGCCGGAGTTCCGGTGCCCATGATATACTTTGGCTTTGCATCGGGCAGTCTCGGCAGGGTAAAATCCGCTATTTCGAACATTAGATCCTTGGGCTCTCCAACGCTCAGCCCCCCGACGGCATAGCCGCTAAAATCATTTTCCAGCAAAGCATCGGCCGACATAGCCCGCAAATCCTTAAACATCCCCCCCTGTACGATGCCAAACAAAGCCCCGGAGCTGTCAGAATGTTCTTGCCAGATTTGCTTGCACCTTGCGGCCCAGCGCGTGGTAAGTTCAAGAGCGCCTTTGGCATTGTCCCGATCCACAGGATATTGTATGCATTCGTCCAGACACATCATTATATCCGATCCGAGGCAGATCTGGATTTCAATCGCTTTTTCAGGAGTCAGCACGTGTTGTGAACCATCAATATGCGATTGAAAAGTAACCCCTTCTTCGGTAATTGTACGCAGTTTTGCCAGGGAAAAGACCTGGAATCCGCCGCTGTCCGTCAAAATAGCCCCATCCCAGTGCATAAAATTGTGGAGTCCGGAAAAACGACGGATCACCTCACAGCCCGGCCTAAGATATAAATGATAGGTATTGCCGAGGATAATTCCGACCTCGCAATCAAAAAGTTCCTCGGGGGACAGAGATTTAACCGTGCCAAGGGTTCCCACCGGCATAAAGACCGGAGTTTCGACAGCACCATGAGCTGTCTGCAAAAGTCCTGCCCTTGCCCGTGTTGTTCCCGACTCTGCTATTACTTTAAAAGAAAACATGTTCGCTCCGCTAAGCTTAGAGCAGAGAGCATGGAGTAAAAAAATCAAAACCCTTCGCTCGACGCTCTATGCTCTGCGCTCTTAGTTCTGGGTTCTGCGTTCCGGGCTCTAGATTTTGCGCTAACCTCTGAACCCCTGAACCTTAT
>JACNIG010000217.1 GCA_014383215.1 Candidatus Desulfatibia vada
CTTAGGAGTAGAAAATGTCGAATAACAAAACAGGTGCCGTGATGGTGGTCGGCGGTGGCATCACCGGCATGCAGGCGGCCCTCGATATGGCCGATGCCGGTTATTATGTCTACCTGGTTGAAAAGTCGGGCTCCATCGGCGGAATGATGTCGCAGCTGGACAAGACCTTTCCAACCAATGACTGTGCCATGTGAATTATCGCTCCCAAACTGGTCGAGGTCGGCCGGCACATCAATATTGAGCTGATTACGCTTTCAGAAGTGGAAAGCGTTTCAGGAGAAGAGGGCAATTTCAAGGTGAAAGTCAGAAAGAAAGCCCGCAGTATCAACATGGATCTTTGTACCGGGTGCGGCAGTTGCGTGGAAAACTGTCCGGTCATTTATCAGCCTGTAGCCGCTGAACAAGTATAACCAATAGTAAAGAGGGTGTTGCAGATGAACCAAGTAAGTCCGCCAACGGCAGAACAATGTGTCGATGTTGCAATCGATTATATGGAGCTCGACAAGATTATCGAAGAAGAGTTCGGTAATGACAAAGAAAACCTGATTATGATTCTTCAGGCAATTCAACGGCGCTACAATTACCTGCCCCAACCCACCTTGAAGTATCTTGCTGAAAAAATAGGTGTTGCTTACAGTCAGATATACGGGGTGGGAACGTTCTACGCCACGTTCAGCCTGGAACCCAAGGGCCGTAATATTATTTCCATCTGCCTGGGCACGGCCTGTCATGTCCGCGGTGGTGAGAGGGTACGCGAGAGAATTCAGGATACTTTGAACTTAAACGGCAAGCATACCACGGACGATATGCGTTTTACCCTTGAGGGTGTGCGTTGTATCGGTTGTTGCAGCCTGGGTCCGGTAATCAAGGTTAACGAGGACGTTCACGGCCGTATCGGCAGCGATGAAGTTGAAAAGGTCTTGGAAAAATATGAATAAGACTGAGATGCGAGATTAATACTATGAAAATTCAATCTAAAGCAGATTTAGAAAAGATAAACACCGAGTACAGCAGCAGGCTGTACTATCCTGATACAACCAAAGTTCTTGTCGGCATGGCTTCTTGCGGTATTGCCGCCGGCGGCAAGGCCGCCCTTGAAAAGGCCATGCAGGATTTTCCCGGCGGCAATGGCGTCAGTATTCGCCAAACGGGTTGTCTGGGCTTTTGTGAAGTCGAACCTTTGGTTGAAATCGCAGCGACCGGCAAACCGCGGGTTATTTATCAAAAGATCACCGCAGACAAGATTGGCGATGTAATTAACAGTTATCTTGAAAACGATTTCAAAAAGACCAAATGGATTTTGGGTCAGGTGCGTGATCCCCGCAGTGTAATGGAAGACCATCTTGAGAATCCTCTCAGCAAGGTCGAGCCGCTGGAGAAGATTCCGTTTTTAGAAGATACCCCTTTTTATAATAATCAGGTGAAAATTGCTTTGCGCAACTGCGGCTATATCGATCCCGACTCGATTGAAGAGTATGTCGCCCGGGGGGGCTATTTTGCCTTTTTACGTGCGCTCTTTGATCATAAACCTGAAGAGATCATTCAGATAATAACAGACTCCGGCTTAAGAGGCCGCGGCGGCGGCGGATTCTCAGCCGGCAAAAAATGGGCGACCTGTGCCAGACATCACGGCGATAGATATATTATCTGTAATGCTGATGAAGGTGATCCGGGGGCCTATATGGACCGCAGCATATTAGAGGGCGACCCCCACAGCGTTTTAGAGGGAATGTTGATTGCAGCGGTGGCCATCGGTTCCAGTCAGGGGTTTATGTATGTGCGCAATGAATACCCGCTGGCTGTAAAAAGGCTGGTGACCGCCATTAAGCAGGCTGAAAACTATGGACTTTTAGGAGAGAATATTGCCGGCACGGATTTTAGTTTTAATATTAAAATTTCTACCGGCGCCGGTGCTTTTGTCTGCGGCGAATCCACGGCCTTGATGGCTTCTCTGGAAGGCAAGGTCGGAAGGCCCCGGGCCAAGTATGTTCACACCGTTGAAAAAGGTTTCAGAAACAACCCTTCAAACTTAAACAATGTGGAGACCTTTGCCAACGTTCCTGCCATCATTTCAAAAGGGGCCGAATGGTACGCCGGTATGGGAACAAAAGGGAGTAAAGGCACCAAGGTCTTCAGCCTGGTCGGCAAG
Organism: Candidatus Desulfatibia vada; assembly: GCA_014383215.1. Lineage (GTDB taxonomy): Bacteria > Desulfobacterota > Desulfobacteria > Desulfobacterales > UBA11574 > Desulfatibia_A > Desulfatibia_A vada. The sequence goes on from JACNIG010000217.1 coordinate 2,150, forward strand.
ATTACCAATACCGGGCTGGTTGAAGTGACCATGGGAACGCCGCTGAGAAGCATTATTTATGATATAGGCGGTGGAATTCTTAAAAAGAAAAAATTTAAAGCCGTTCAAACCGGTGGGCCGTCCGGCGGATGTATTCCTGAACAATATCTGGATTTAGGCGTCGACTTTGACGAGCTGAGCAAGGTGGGCTCCATGATGGGCTCCGGCGGCATGATCGTAATGGATCAAGACACCTGCATGGTGGACATCGCTCGATATTTTCTCGATTTTCTGGAAGAGGAATCCTGTGGACAATGCAATCCCTGCCGGGAAGGCATCAAGCGCATGCTTGAGATTCTGACCAATATCTGTGAAGGCAACGGCAAGGAGGGTGATATTGAACTCTTAGAGGAGCTGGGCGATATGGTCGCCAAAGCTTCTCTCTGCGGTCTGGGGACATCGGCTCCCAATCCGGTGGTCACGACTATCAATTATTTTCGCCATGAGTACGATGCCCATATCAAAGACAAGAAATGTCGAGCGGGCGTCTGTAAAAACCTTTACTATTATGAAATCGATGAAGAGGCCTGCAACGCCTGCCAGCCTCCCTGTAAAATGGCATGCCCGGTGGGGGTAGATGCACACGGTTACATAAACCTGATAGAGGATGGCAAGTACAAAGAAGCCGTTGAATTGATCCGGGAAGAGTTGCCGTTCCCAGGTATTCTGGGGAGGGTCTGCACCCATCCGTGCGAGGCTTCCTGTCACAGGGCGGATGTGGACGAGGCTATAGCCATCTGTGAGCTGAAGCGTTTCGCGGCGGACCAAGTGGACATCGGCTCATTGCCTGTCCCCGAAATCGAGTACAGGGATGAAAAGGTGGCCATCATCGGCTCGGGACCTGCCGGGCTCTCCTGCGCCTACTTCCTGGCCCTGGAGGGATACCGTTCCACCGTCTTCGAGGCCCTGCCTGTAACAGGCGGAATGTTGAGGACCGGAATACCGTCCTACCGTCTGCCCAGGAATGTTCTCGATGCCGAGATCGCCGCGGTGAAGCGCCTTGGTGTGGAGATAAAAGTCAATTCACCCATCGATAGAAACTTCGGGATAGAGACGCTTCTCCAGGACGGCTACAAGGCCGTCTTCATCGGCGTGGGGGCTCACAAGGGCTTAAAGCTCAGAATCCCCGGCGAGGACAAGTATCCCACCGTTAAGGACTGCGTCTTCTTCTTGAGGGAGATTAACCTGGGCCAGATGAAGGCGTTGGACGGTAATGTGGTTACCATCGGAGGTGGGTACTCCGCCATAGACTGCGCCCGCACCGCTCTTAGGATGGGTGCCGGTGAGTCCCACATTGTGTATCGCCGTACCCAAAACGAAATGCTGGCCGACGCGCACGAGATAGCCCAGGCCATAGAGGAGGGGGTTAAGATTCACTTCCTTGTGGCGCCTTTGGCAATCGAGGGGAAGGATGGAAAGCTCAAGGGTCTCAAATGCATCCGTACGCACTTAACGGAACCCGACTCCACAGGCCGGAGGAAGCCCGTTCCCACTGAGGGATCCGAATTCTTCATAGAATGCGACCATATCATTCCGGCCATCGGTCAGGAGCCGGACCTCTCGTTTATCGACGGGAGTAGCGGCGTAAAGGTCTCCAAATGGAACCTTTTGGAAATAAACCCGGCCAACATGATGACGCACCGGGCGGGGGTCTTCGCCGGCGGAGACGCAGTCACCGGTCCGGCAACAGTGGTTGAGGCGGTGGAAGCCGGCAAAACGGCGTCGTATTACATCACAGCCTACCTGAAGGGAGAGAAACTTCCCAGCGAGTGGGAGGACGATGGGATCCGGATTGACGACTGGTCCAAGGTAGTTGAGACCGTGCCGGCCGCCAGGAGGGCGTCTACGCCCACTTTGGACCCCGTGAGGCGGAGGTCTAACTTCGAAGAGGCCAACCTGGCCTTCAGCGAGGAAGAAGCCAGGAGGGAGGCCCAAAGGTGCCTGAATTGCGGCGCCTGTTACAGGAAGTGTCCGCAGGGAGCCATTACTGCCGAAGGTATGGATCCACGTCGAATAGACCAGGAAAAGTGTATTAAGTGCAGTATCTGTTATGATGCCTGCAAACCTGAGGCCATCCTAATTAAATAAATTAAGGATACAAGAAGGTTAAAACCCATGATCAGTTTCATACTCGATGGTAAAACAGTCCAGGGAGAAGAAGGGGAATATGTTCTTCAGGTTGCCGAAAGATACAAGGTTGACATTCCAACTCTTTGTCATCACAAAGCCTTGGAACCGGCCGGCATGTGCCGTTTGTGCACGGTGCTGGTTTCTGAAGGGCGCTGGTCGAAATTTGTGACCGCCTGCAACTATCCCATCTGGGAAGGTATGGAGATACAAACAGATAACGAGGCCATTCATCAAATTCGAAAACTCATCGTGGAATTGTTGTATGCCCGCTGTCCGGATGTAAAACTTCTTAAAGAATTGGCTGATAAATATGATATTGTCGAGCCACGTTTTTCCAAGGAAGACGATACCTGTATTCTTTGCGGACTCTGCACCCGCATCTGTGAGCGCATGGGCAACAGCGCCATCAGTCTGACCGGCCGTGGAACGGAAATGCGAGTCGACACCCCTTTTCATCTCCAGACAGAAGCCTGTCTCTCCTGCGGCGCCTGTGTCTCGGTGTGTCCCACCGGGCATATCACCTATGAAAAAATTCTATCCAATATTTCAAAAGACGATGTTGAAGCGATTCCCTCCGAATACGACATGGGCCTGGCCGGGCGCAAACCGGTTTATGTGCCGTATGCCCAGGCCGTGCCCAACACGCCGGTCATCGATCGCACCAAGTGCATCCATTTCAAAACAGGAGGCTGCCAAATCTGTGTTGAGTTTTGCGGGGTGAATGCCATTGATCATAAGCAGATAGATGAAGTTATCGAGCTTGACGTAGGGTCGATCATTATTGCACCCGGGACCCAGTCTTTTGACCCCGCAGTCCATGATACCTTTGGTTATAAAAAACATTCCAATATCGTCACCAGTCTGGAATTTGAAAGGATCCTATCGGCCTCAGGTCCGTACGGCGGCCACCTGGTAAGGCCTTCGGATCATAAAGAGCCTGAAAAGATCGCCTGGCTGCAATGTATCGGATCACGGGACGAACATTTGGGTGCCCATGGGTATTGTTCCGGAGTCTGCTGTACGTATGCCATCAAAGAAGCCATGCTGGCCAAAGATCACGCTTCCGGAGACCTGGACGCAGCCATATTTTATATCGACATCCGCACTTACGGCAAAGACTTTGAACGCTATTACAACCGCGCCAAGGATGAGGTGGGCGTCCGATTCGTCAAATCCAAGGTCACCAACGTTATCCCCGATGATGACACCGGCAAGCTTCTGATCCGTTATGTGGACGAGGCCGGCAAACGGGTTGAAGAGGGATTTGATATCGTCGTGTTGTCAATCGGCCTGATGGTGAGTCCGGAAGGGGTGGAGCTGGCTAAAAGACTGGGCGTTGATATGGACCACTATAACTTCGCCCAAACCAGCAGCTTTGCACCGGTCGAAAGTAACCAGCCGGGCATTTATGTTTGCGGTGCTTTTGAAGCGCCCAAGGATATCCCGGCCTCGGTGGTCGATGCCAGTGCCGCTGCGGGCGTGGTAGGAAGCCGGTTGGCCGAAGCCCGCTGGACCCTCACGAAAACCAAAGATGTCCCCGCCGAGATCGATGTGCGTGGCGAGCTTCCCCGGGTCGGTGTTTTTGTCTGTCGCTGCGGTACCAATATTGCGGGCGTTGTCGATGTCCCGGCCGTGGCGGAGTTTGCAAAGGATCTGCCCGGTGTTGTCTTTGTAGAGGAAAACATGTTCAGCTGCTCCCAGGACACCCAGGAAAAAATGACCGAGGTCATCAAAGAGCATAAACTCAATCGGGTGGTTGTAGCCGCCTGTACCCCCAAAACGCATGAACCGCTGTTTCAGGAAACCTTGATTAACGCCGGTATAAATAAATATCTGTTCGAGATGAGCAACATCCGTAACCAGTGTTCCTGGGTCCATAAAAACGATCCTGAAGAAGCCACGGAAAAATCTAAAGATATGGTAAAAATGGCGGTGGCCAAAGCAGCGCTTTTGCAGCCTCTGACAGAATCGACCATGGCGGTCACCCAGTCGGTCCTGGTAATCGGTGGCGGTGTTGCCGGCATGGCGGCGGCCCAAAATATGGCCCAGCAGGGGTACAAGACTTTTCTGATTGAAAAAACAGACGCTTTAGGCGGACAGGCGCGGTCTCTTCATGAAACCTGGCGTGGCGAGAATATTCAGCAGCACCTTAACGAATTAACCAGCGCCGTCGGGTCGCACAATAACATTGAGACCTTTTTGAATGCCGAGATTAAACAGGTGGAAGGGTTTGTCGGCAATTTTAAAACAACCATCCAGAGCAACGGCAGCAGCAGCGTGTTGGAGCACGGGGTAACCATCATTGCTTCCGGTGCTTCAGAACTCAAAACGGACCAGTATTTATGCGGACAGGACTCCCGCGTGGTTACCGGGCTGGAACTGCAAAAACGGTTTATCGAAAATGATCCTGCTTTGGTAAATTTAAAATCGGCTGTTTTTGTCCAATGTGTCGGCTCGCGCGTTCCGGAGCGTCCCTACTGCTCCAAGGTCTGCTGCACACAATCCATAAAAAGCGCCCTGCAACTCAAAGAGAAAAACCCCGGCATGGATGTTTATATTCTGTACCGGGATATGCGCCCCTACGGGTTGCGAGAGGATCTATACCGGCAGGCACGATCAAGTGGAATTGTTTTTGTCCGCTACGACTCGGATAAAGATTTCACCGTGGAAGCAGAGCAAAAAGATCTTAAGGTTGCGTTCTCCGACAGGGTGTTAGGTCGTCTGATGGAAATTCGACCGGATCTATTAATTCTGGCTTCCGCCATCGTACCCGCTGCGAAAAATCCACTGGCGCAGCTTTATAAAGTGCCCCTGAATCAAGACGGCTTTTTCGCAGAAGCCCATGTCAAACTCCGGCCGGTCGATTTTGCCACGGGGGGTGTCTTTGTCTGCGGGCTGGCCCATGCGCCCAAAACCATCGATGAATCGATTACCCAGGCCCAGGCCGCCGCCGCCAGAGCCATCACGGTTCTGGCCAAAAAAGAAATCCAGCTGGGCGGCATAATCTCCCATATTATTCCGGAGTTGTGTTCCGGATGCTTGGGATGCGTTAATGTCTGTCCCTTTAATGCCATTGACTTCGACGCTGAAAAGTTTGTGGCTGAAGTGAATCCGGCCCTTTGTAAGGGCTGCGGCGCCTGCTCGGCAACCTGTCCCTCCGAGGCGCCGGAACTGATGGGATTTGACAACAATCAGCTTTACGCCCAGATCAATAGTGCATTGTGCTTTTAATCCATTGAAAAGGAGAGAAAGGTGAAAGAGGATAGTTTTGAGCCTAAGATAATCGCTTTTTTATGTAATTGGTGCGCCTATGGTGCCGCCGATTTGGCGGGAGTGAGTCGTCTGGAGTATCCGGCCAACGTTCGGCCCATTCGTGTAATGTGCTCCGCCACCGTATCGCCTCACCATATTTTGAGGGCCTTTCAAAGCGGAGCCGATGCCGTTATGGTGGGCGGCTGACACGTCGGCGACTGCCATTACCTGTACGGTAATTTTATGACCATCAAACGGATGACGTTTCTGCAGGAACTCTTGAATTTTATGGGATTAGAAGGCCGTTTACACTTGGACTGGATATCCTCGGCCGAGGCCCAGAAATTTGCCCAGGTGGTTACCGCTTTCACTGATAAAGTCAAGGCAATGGGTCCAAGCCCGTTAACGGGAGAACTTGATCTATCAGCCATCGAGAGTGCGTGCGAGGCAGAAATCGAAGCCAAGAGCGCCGAAGTTCAGAGTGTAGGGGGAGGATAACATGGAAGAGCAGATGAAAAAATGGCTCGAACCGTTTAGCACTACCGACGGTAAACCAAGTACTCTTGCCACCATGCAAGAGCAGGTCAAAGAGTGGATCGATCAGGATAAGATCGATGTATTTCTGGGGTACAAAATGGTTCAAGGACATCCGCTGCCCCATTTCTTTACCAAGAGCAATCTTGATGAAGTCGATGAGATGATCGGCGGCCAGGCGCGCTATTCCCTTGAAAAGATTGCCACCAAGATTGCGGCTGAAACACCGGACATTAAAATAGGGCTTATGGTTAGAGACTGCAACCAGCGAGCTTTGAATGTACTTTATGTCTGGAACCAGTTGAATCCTGAAAACGTGGAAACAATTCATCTAAACTGCTGCCCTTCCAAACTTAAAAAGCACGCGGATTGCTCCTACCTTGAACCTGAAAAAGCTGCTGTTTATAAAAAGAAAGTCGGCATTGACAACAATATGGATGTCGAAGACGCCGAAGCCTTTGATATGGCGCAACGCTTCCAGCGGTGGATGTACGAGTTTTCAAAATGCATCAAGTGCTACGGATGCCGGGACATCTGCCCGGTCTGTTTTTGCAAGGAATGCAGCCTGGAACATCCGGAGCTAATCGCTACCGGAACCCTTCCGCCCGAAATCCCCATTTTTCACCTTGTCCGGGCCGTACACATGGGGGGGCGATGCATCGACTGCGGCTTGTGCGAAGATGCCTGCCCGGTGGATATTCCGCTGCGGCTGCTCTACCGCAAGGTAAATGCAACGGTGGAAGATGAGTTTGGTTACGAGACCGGCACGCATGCAGGTCAATCTCCGTTCAATTTGCTGGGAGATGAGGTGACTCTGGAGCCTAAACCGTTGTAATTGTTTTAATAAGTGCTGAATAAATTTGTGAAATAGTACCAAATGATTTAACCTGAACCTTCAAACATATACCAAGGAGCGTTAGGTATGGATTACAAAATCATTCCTTCAGTTTGTTCATATTGCGGCACAGGATGCGGTGTCCTTTTCCAGGTGATGGACGGAAAACTAACCGATACCCTTCCGATGAAAACCCATCCGGTGAATGAAGGCAAACTTTGCATTAAAGGCTGGAACCTGCATGAACATGTGGTTAGCGATAAGCGCCTGACCACTCCCCTGATTAAGAAGAATGGCGAATTTCAAGACGCTTCCTGGGATGAAGCCATCCAAACTGCAGCAGAAAAGCTTAAGGGAATCGTTAGCGCGCACGGACCGGACAGTGTCGGGATACTGACTTCTGCTAAAATCACTAACGAAGAAAACTACCTGGCTCAAAAGTTTGCCCGGGCGGTGATCGGCACTAATAATGTCGATCACTGCGCACGGCTCTGACATTCCTCTACAGTGGTAGGTCTTGCCGCTGCGTTTGGAAGTGGAGCCATGACAAACTCCATTGAGGAAATCGAGGATGCCGCCTGTATCTTTATCACCGGTTCAAACACCTCGGCATGCCACCCGTTGATTGCCCGGCGGGTTTTCAGGGCCAAGGAAAAAGGGGCCAAGCTGGTCGTGGCCGACCCGAGAAATATCCAGCTGTCACGCTTTGCCGATGTCGCGGTAACCCAGCGCGTAGGAAGCGACGTAGCCATGCTTAACGGCATGATGCATATCATTGTCAAGAATGACTGGCACGACAAAAGCTACATGGAGGCAAGATGCGAGGGGGTTGAGGAATTTCTTGCAGCCTTGGATGCATATACGCCGGACAAGGTTGAGACCATCACCGGTATTGCCCCGGCGGATCTGGAAAAGATGGCTGAACTGTACGCCACCAATTCTCCGGCTTCTATTCTTTATGCCATGGGAATTACTCAGCATACTACCGGTGTGGACAATGTTAAAAGCATCTGCAATCTTGCCATGCTGTGCGGCAATGTCGGCGTGAAAAGCGGCGGCGTCAATCCTTTGAGAGGGCAAAATAATGTTCAAGGCGCCTGTGATATGGGCGGCCTGCCTAACGTTTTTCCGGCCTATCAGCCGGTAACCGTTGAAGCCAACACCGAAAAATTTTCCAAAGCCTGGGGCAAAGAGCTACCTAATAAGGTAGGATATACCATTACCGATATGGTCCAGGCCATGATCGACGGCAAACTGAAGGCTCTATATGTAATCGGAGAGAATCCAAAAATGAGTGATCCGGACCAGAATCATATTGATAAGGCCCTAGCTAAACTTGAACTTCTGATTTGCCAGGACATCTATCTGACGGAGACCGCCGTAAGGGCCGATATAGTGCTGGCAGCAGTTTCGGTGGCTGAAAAAGACGGAACATTTACCAATACGGAACGCCGCTGCATGAAAGTCAACAAAGCCATCGAACCTTTAGGGGATACACTGGCAGATTGGGAAATCATCTCCAGACTTTCAACGGCCATGGGCTATGAGATGAAATATGATGGTCCCGAAGAAATCTTCAAGGAAGTTACCACCGCGGCACCGAGCTATGCCGGCATGTCTTACGAAAGGCTGGGGCTGGACGGATTGCAGTGGCCCTGCCCGAACCCCGAACACCCGGGAACCCAGTTTCTGCACAAGGAGCAGTTCACCCGCGGCAAAGGTCTTTTTCATGCCATCGAGTACCTTGATCCTGCTGAAATGCCGGATGCTGAATACCCCTATTTTCTCACCACCGGCCGCATGTTCGCCCATTATCATACCGGCACCATGACGCGCGTCTCGCCCCATCTGGATGCCGAGCAGAAAAACGGATATGTGGAAATTCATCCGGAGGATGCCGCAGCGCTGGCGGTTAAAGACGGTGATACGGTTAAACTGACCACCCGCAGAGGTGAAATTCAAGTGCCGGCTCGTGTCAGCAACAAGGTAAAACCGGGTTTGCTCTTCTTGCCGTTCCATTTTGCGGAAAGCCCGGCCAATGTGCTTACCAATGCGGCTGCCGACCCGATTGCCAAAATCCCGGAGTACAAGGTTTGCGCGGTTAAGATCGAGAAAGCCGCCTAAAAAGGAAATACCTATTAAAATACAAGACCTTTGAAAATGCCCGTTGCAGGTATTTTCAAAGGTCTTTTTTTTGTAAATATTTTGTCTGGATTGCCGGACAGACTCGATATTTACATTCGCATTTTACATGTGTTATATATCCATAAGTTCTTACCTGAATCTTGCTTGCAAGATTCAGGTAAGAACTTATACCCTAAATGAGAGTAAACAAACCTAACTTCCGAAAGCAGAAAATTATTCTGTTTCAAACTGGAGGTTGACCATGAATATTGCCGTCGTCGGCGGTGGTGTACGCTGCCGCATTTTACTGGAGATGATAGAAAAACATGTTTTTGTCGAATTAAACCCTAATATAATAGCCGTTGCCGACATAAAAAACGATGCGCCAGGCTTGGTCAAAGCAAAAGAAAAAGGGCTTTTTATCACCAATGATTATAATGAGTTCTTTGACAGGGATGATCTCGACCTTATTATCGAGCTGACCGGCGATAATGAGGTGTTCTTTGACATTGTATCCAAAAAGAAAAAAAGCGTCCGGGCCATTAACCATCACACCGCCCGGCTTTTCTGGGAGGTCGGCGTTTCCAGTATTCAGGAGCAGACCAGCGAAGAACTTGAAAAAACAAAAACCATGTATAAGCTTGTCATAAATGATCTTATACAGGACGACGTCATGATCATTGACCTCAATTACCGCATTCTGGATATCAACGATACCCTGCTAACCACATTAGGTCTGGAACGGGAAAAGGTTGTTGGTCGTTATTGTTACGAGATTTCGCACAATCAAAACGTTCCCTGCGCAGGGGAAGAACACTCCTGCCCACTGGTCGAGGTCAAAGAAACCCACGAACATGCCCGCGCAACACATATTCATCTGGATAAGGATAATCAAAAAATTTACTACTCAATATCCTGTTATCCTCTCTTTGAAAATAATGAACTAGTCAGTGTAGTGAAAGTAGCAAAGGATATTACCAAAGATATCAAATGGAAAAAGGCTCTAATGAGACAAGATAAACTGGCCTCCCTGGGCAAATTGGCCGCTACCATCGCCCATGAAATAAACAATCCCCTTGCCACGGTTCTGACCTATATCCGGTTGATGATCAAGCTTATATCCCGGAATCGCTTCTCCCCTGAAAGACTTGAGGACATTTCCCGATATTTGGCTACCATGGAATCAGAGACAGCCCGGTGTGGAGACATCGTAAAAAACCTTCTGGCATTTTCCCGTCAATCAAAAATTACCATTTCAAGCCACAGCATTACAGACATTATCGACAGGACCCTGATTATTATTTCCCATGATCTGAAAATAAAAGAAATTCAACTGAAAAAAAGCATTGAGTCGAATATGCCAAAAGTTCAATGCGATTTTAGACAGATCCAGCAGGTCCTTTTAGGCCTCATGTACAATGCTTCAGGGGCCATGCAAAAAGGAGGCACCCTGACGGTAACAGCCAATAGGAGCGTCACGGCCGAGGGGTTTTTAGAGGTCGTGATTTCCGATACGGGCTGCGGCATTGCCGAGAAAGATATGGAAAATATTTTTGAGCTTTTTTTTACCACCAAAGAAGAGGGAAAAGGTGTGGGTCTCGGCCTTGCGGTGGCTCACGGCATCGTCGCCCGGCACAACGGTACAATAGCAGTGGAAAGCGAGCTTGACAAGGGGAGCACTTTCAAGGTTCGCCTGCCGTGCGAATGATTGTAATATATTATTGAAAATGGAAGGAACCGACAATGACCAAAAAGCCCCGTATTCTTGTCGTTGATGATGAAGCGCCGATGCGAGAATCTCTTAAAGACTGGCTGATGGAGGAAGGCTATGAGGTCGGCCTGGCTGCAAGCGGCATGGAAGCCATTGCCATGACCCAGAAGAAAAACTGGGACGTGATTTTGCTGGATCTGAAAATGCCGGGTATGGATGGGGTTGAGACCCTGAAACGGCTTAAAGGAAAAGAAGTGAATACAGAGGCGGAGATACTCATGATGACAGCCTATGCCACGGTAGATACCGCGGTTCAGGCCATGAAGGAAGGGGCCTTTGATTATCTGGTCAAGCCCTTCTCCCCTGACGAGATCGAAATGCAGATCAAGAAAATTGTCACCCACCAGGAACTGGTCTTAGAGAATATTTTACTGCGCCAAAAACTGGAAGAAAAATCAGAATATGACGAGATCATTGGTAAAAGTGATGTCATGCAAAAGATTTATGATTTGATTTCCCAGGTGGCGCCAACAGACTCTACCGTACTCATCACCGGTGAAAGCGGCACGGGTAAAGAACTGATTGCCCAGGCGATTCACGGGAACAGTCAGCGCTGTTACATGCCTTTTATCGCGGTAAGTTGCGGAGCATTGCCCGATTCTCTGTTGGAGAGTGAACTGTTCGGCTATGAAAAGGGCGCCTTTACAGGTGCCGATCATACCAGAAAAGGTCGCTTTGAATTGGCCGATAAGGGAACACTTTTTCTGGATGAAATCGGTGACATCAGCCTAAAGACACAGGTGGACCTTTTAAGGGTTTTGCAACAAAAGGAGTTCAGACGTCTGGGCGGTCAGGAAGAGATAAAAGTGGACGTGCGTATTCTGGCGGCCACTAATCAGGACCTGAAGAAGGCGATTTCCGAAAACCGATTTCGTGAAGATCTTTTTTATCGATTGAACGTCATATCAATCCACGTACCGTCGCTAAGGGAACGCAAGGAAGATATCCCACTGCTGGCAAAGGCATTTATCCGCAAATATTGTCTGGAACTGAATAAAGAGCCGGTAAAAATCGTGTCCTCCGCCATGAAATTGTTAATGGATTACAACTGGCCCGGAAATGTGAGGGAATTGGAAAATGTAATTGAAAGGGCGCTGGTTATCGGGCGTGGCATAGAAATCGTAACAGAGGATCTCCCCTTTTCACGCAAGGAGTTGGGAACTGAAGCATTGCCCAAATCGCTAAAATTGATGGAAAAAATGCATATTAATAAAATTCTGGAAGAAACGGATTGGAACATCAGCAAAACAGCTCGTGTACTGGAAATTGACCGGCAGACCCTCTACAATAAGATTGAAAAATATCATATCGAAAAGGAATCCTAAATCACCTTGCCAAGATGTGTTACCATCTGCGCTGTCGGTTCGGTGGACAAAAGTATTCTCGAGCACCTTGCGGAATGTATCTCGGCCCGATGTGGTCTAACCTGCAAGATTTCTTTGAGAATGGAAAGTCCTGAGTATGCGTATAATCAGACCCGGTGTCAGTATAATTCAAAACTGATATTAAAGCATCTCCTTCGACAATACCCAAGTGACACCCTGAGGTTTATTGGCGTTACTCCCGCAGACCTGTATGTACCCATTCTTAAGTTTGTTTTTGGATTGGCACAAATTGAAGGTCAATACTCCATTATCTCTCTACACCGGCTTTACCCCCAGTTTTATGACCAGCCATCAAATCCAGATCTTTTCTTGGTCAGGCTAGAAAAGACCGCCCTGCATGAACTGGGCCACACATTCGGCCTAACCCATTGCAGAGATCGGCGTTGCGTTATGTATTCCTCAACCCGGATGGAGGATACGGATTTCAAACACCCCGACTTTTGCCTTACCTGTTTTGCACTCTTCAGATGGCATCTTGAAAAAGCCCTCGACCAGAACCCTGTATGAATGTCGATATTCTCGGCAGCCTGTCTTGTTTTTCGGCACCTTCTAAATTTATTTAATAATCAGAAGGTTGCACCATTTCCCAATTTTATGATAAATATTGTTTGCCGAATACTTAGGCAGTCCGACATGCAGCTTTGGAGCCTGTTGCAACCCCTTGAAAATTAATATGTAAAATATCAGATGGTTATAATCTTTTTTTTTCATTCGGTTACATGGTGGCACAGCTCTTGCTAATAATCGGGTCAACAAACAAAAAAACGATAATAAAAAACAGGTAAAAATTAGGAGGAAAATAAAATGAAAGCTACAAAAAAGAGAGCATCGATGAGAATTTTTCCAGCGGGAAAGAAGAAATGCGTATGGATGGAGGCAGGGGTTGTGTCCTACAAACTGTGTGATAACAACTTTGATTGCTCCACATGCTCATACGACCACGGCATGCAGGATAAGGTGGCCCGGCATAAGGCGGCCGCTGTAATGCAGCCGGTTCCGGCAGCGCCTGAGAAGTTCAATGAAACCTGGGTGGAAAAGATGATGCAGTTCCCGGCTAATCGGCGGCAATGCCGGTATATGATTACCGGGGAAGTCGGTCGCAAGATATGCCCCAGTGCTTATGAGTGCGGCACGTGCTCATTTGATCAGATGATGCAGGAGCGTCTGCAAGCCGAGATCCTGCCGGTAAATGCCCGAACCCAGGAGAGCGGATTCGAACTGGCGGAAGACTTCTACTATCATGAGGGCCATGCATGGGCCAAACCCGAATATGGCGGACGTGTTCGGGTAGGTCTGGACGACTTTGCCCAGAAGCTGCTCGGTAAGCTTGGCAGGATTGAATTGCCGAATATCGGCCAGGAAGTAAAACAAGGTGAGGTGGGATTGCAAGTCAGACGCAATGGAAAGGCTGCAAAGGTCCTCTCCCCAATGGATGGCATAGTGTCACATGTTAACTATAAACTTCAGAATCAACCCGGGCTGGCCAATGAATCTCCCTATGAAAATGGATGGTTATTTACTATTGAGCCAACCAGGCTGCGCAAAAATTTAAAGGGACTCTACTATGGCCAGGAGGCCCGCAATTTTATTAATGAGGAAAGGGAAAAGCTCTTTGCCATGGCCAATGAGGATTTTTCGGTGGCCGCAGATGGCGGTGTTTCGGTTGAAGATATTTCCCAAGAACTGGAAGGGGAAAACTGGGCCAAGTTTATAAAAACCTTTCTTAAAACCTGATCGTCAATAATTTTGTGCCCGGATCCATAGTAGGATTCTGAATTTAATAAACGTTGCAAAAAATAATATTTTTATCAAAGCTCGACGTGTTTTTTATGCAACGATAGTGTAAACCTCCCGCTGGATAAAGGAAATACATATTAAAATGCAAGACCTTTGGAAATGCCCTTGGCAGGTATTTTCAAAGGTCTTTTTTTGCAAATATTTAACTTGCCTGTACTTATTGAGAATCTATGATTTTCTCACTTGTCGGATTAGGTTAACACATCTCCCACATTCAGCCCTTTTTCAGCGGTAAATTCGGCCGCAGCGACTTTCCCGCCCCTGCCTGCCCGGACCTTGGAGACAGTAAGTTTGCCTCCGGAAACCGCCACCTGTATGCCTTGATCGTCAATTTGGAGGATTGTTCCCGGCATGTTGTCATGGGATTCCTTGCTGAGTTTTGCGCCGTAAAAACGAACTTTTTCATCCTTGAACATGGCGAAGGCCCCGGGTTGGGGATCGCAGCCGCGGACAAAATTGTGTACCTCTACGGCCGGTTTGGACCAGTCAATGGCGGCGACACGGTCATCGCAGGGCGGTTCATAGGTGGCCAGGGCTTCATCTTGAGAAATGCTGGGAGCCTTACCCTCTTTGATCAGATCGATGGACTCTAAGATGGCCTCCACTCCCATGGGGAAAAGGTAGTTGAAATATAAAGAACCGGTGGTATCGTCCGGACCTACGTCGATTTCTTTCTGCAAAAGGATTTCACCGGTGTCGATACCGCCGTCGGGCCGGAATATCGTCAGCCCGGTTTTAGTGGCCCCCATGATCACGGCCCAGTTAATGGCGCTGGCCCCCCGATGGCGCGGCAGTATCGAAGGATGGTAGCAGATGGCCCCTTGGGTGGGAACATCGAAATAGCGTGCCGGAATAATATCCGTGACAAACGCCAAAACAGTAAGATCCGGTTTTAGCTCCTTGTACTCGGCAAACACCTGATCATCTTTATACGTTGCAGGTTGATAAACCGGAATGTCCTTGGCAGCGGCCGCGTCTTTGAGAGGGTCGGTACGGCCGCCGGGTCTGTCCGGCGGTGCGTAAACCGCCACAACGTTGTCGCCCCTTGCCAGCATACTTTCCAATGTTTTTACGGCAAATGCCGCCTGGCCAATTAGTAAGATTCGCATACGCCACCTCCTGATTTTTATTGGTGAGAAAACCTTGTTAAGGCTGGATTGCAGTTCAAGATGTAAGCTGAAAACCAATACCACGAATTTATAGCAGTTGTCAAAATAACGTTGGGGTTTCCGCCGCCGGATAATTTCGTTTAGATCGGCAAGAACTCGCCAATAAAAGCGCGTAAAAGCGAACGTTACAAAAAGACTTATGTCCGTAGTCCATTGTCCGTGGTCAGTTGTATTCGCATTTTTAAATACTTAGATTGAGCATAGATTTCAACGATGGTGCTTTCACATCTGCATGCATTTGAAGTATTTTCTATCCTAAACTACGGACAACTGACAACTATCAACGGACATTACCCCGAAGTGGTTCAATCGGAACATATTTATGAAAACCATTGTAACCGGAAGAAAAGTCTACTTTTACCCTAATTGTGCCAAAACACAATTAGGGCGGGGCCAGGGATCAGGGGGCAGAAAATAAGTTCTGTATTATGAGAATTGCAATAAAATTAGATCATTGATTTTTCGGGAAATTTGCCGGTGATACCATCGTAAAAGGCTCTGATAGTTTTCATGTCAGCTTCAATGTTGCCGGTTGGATAAATAAACGGACCTATTCCTCCTAATTTGCGTCGATAATCGAGAAAGCCCAGAGCAATGGGCACATTGGCGCCCTTGGCAATATGATAGAACCCTGTTTTCCACTTTTTGACCCTTGAACGGGTGCCTTCCGGTGCTATCGTAAGGATCATTGTTTTATTCTGATTAAACTGTTGAATCGACTGGGCCACAACGTTTTTCGATTTGGATCTGTCAATCGGTATGCCTCCCAGCCATTTGAAAAATCCTCTATGCGGCCGGCGAAATAAGGACTCTTTTCCCAACCAGCAAATTTTGCCCCTGAGAACCAAAATGATGAATAACGCGCATGGAAGATCCCAGTTGGAAGTATGGGGAGCACCGACAAGCACAAATTTAGGAGTAGCCGGCAGCCGGCCGTGCGTACGCCATCCGGCAATTCTTAAGGCAATTAGCGAGAACCAGCGCAAAAGGATGTTCAACACGGGAGTATCGAAGATGGTATAATTCAATTCTTGAATTCCAGAAAAAGATACTCATTTTCACCATCAATTTCCGGTACGTTGTTTTTCCAATCAAAAATGCGGCAGGCATCTGATTCTCCGGTTGGAATTGAACAGCCGATAAATGGTAAAAAGGGGTCTCCGACTATCGATTTATAATTTAGCATGATAGCTTCAGTGTTGGGGAAGGAATCAAACTCCAAAAGCTGCGTAAAAAAGATGCGGCAGTCGCCTTGAAAGAAATCGCTCGATTCCCTGAATGCCATGATACGATCTTTGAATTTTTGCATGGCAGTCTCATGGCTACCGGATTCGATGATCAGGCTGAATTCACCATGTCTTCGTTCGGATTCCAAAACTTCTTGCTGATCGGTGACGTGAAGAAAATTAGCTATGTATATCATGCGTTCCTCTCAATAATTTTCTGTTTGTTAAACTCAGTTTCGTATTCTACGGCGATAGTAATCCCGTTTTTCCCAAAGTGATTTCTTGGTGACTGCCAACAAATAAATATTGATTCGGCACTAATGGAAGCATATATCGAGTTCCCGATTACTGTCGCGAGCCCTTTTGATCATGATTAAAAGGATATTTTTATAAACAGTCTTGGCGATAAAATCATTGCTGTTTATAATTTTCCCAAAACGCGACCTAGAAATTTCAAAAAGTCTGCAGGGTTCCAGCGCAATCACTGCAGCAGATGCCGGTTGTTCGTCTATCAAAGAGTATTCCCCGATGCAGTCACCTTGCGTCAGCCGGTTTAGCTTTATCCTTGTGACCCTTTCGTAATCTTGACCCGAGGCTGTTTGAGGAAGAACAACTTCTACTTGGCCCTTGATGACAATAAAAAGAGGGTGTTCGGCTTGGCCTTCTCTTATGATTGTTTCATTTTTTTCAAAGGTAACAATATTAACACAGTCGGTAATCTCTTTTAAATGTTCATCAGAAAGTCCCTTAAACACTTTAGATTGTAGTAGAATTTCAAGCATGTCAACATTTGGCATAATATTTCTCCTCAATTATTTTAAGGAAAAAGCCGATAACTTCTTTAACAGAAATTCAGGCTCAAATGGGAAACCCGTTTAAAAATAGCGAAGATACTGTTATTTCGCAACCGATTTCTCATTTATTTAATCATCGGAAAGAAAACTCTCGACCCTTTGCATCAAATAATCGGAAAAGAACCGTAAATAAATACTCCGGGCACGGAACCGGCCTAAGGGATTGCTTTTCAAAGGTATTGCTGTTCCAGTTGACACGTAGGCGGGCGTTCATTATACTTCATAATTATAGCTTTCTTCTGGTTAACGCTAAAGCGAGGTTAAATATAGGAAGTCGGGGGATTTAATATGGGCATTCTCAAAAGACATCCGGCAAAAGCTCTGGGCCTGGGTATAACGGTTATCTTTCTGCTGCTGGGGTTTTTGCGCATGGATTTTTTAGACACAATGGAACTCAAGTTCTACGATCTAATGATGGAGTTGAGGAGTGATCCCCAAAGTCCCAGTGATGTTGTCATCGTAGATATTGACGATGACTCCATTGATAAGCTGGGGCGTTGGCCCTGGCCCCGCTCTCTATTAGCCCAGGGCCTTAATAAGATAAGTGCGGGCAAGCCCAGAGTTGTCGGACTCAATTTTATTCTAAGTGAATCCGAAGAGAGCGCCGGTCTAAAGGTGTTAAGGGATATGGAGGCTCTTTTTTCCACAACTGTTTTGGACCAGGCCGGCCAAAAGGGACAAATATTTCTCCAAGCCATGCAGAGTGCCCAAGAAAAACTGGATAACGATAAAAAACTGACCGACTCGCTGCAGGCCGCCGGCAAAGTCATTCTCCCTGTCTTTTTCAAAGCATCGGCGGCGGGTGTTAAGGGCCCGGCCGAAACCAACAAGAGTCTTATAGATCAGTCCATCCAGATGGTCAGTAATCCCGAAGGGCTGGATGTTCCCATGGCTGATGAGATAACCCTGCCCATTGATGCCTTTTTCAAAACAGCTACAGGAATCGGCCACATAAACCTGGGTTATGACATGGACGGAACAGCCAGGCGTGAGCGGCTTTTATACGAATATCGCGGGCTTTACATCCCGGCATATACCGTAAAACTGGCTGCCGAGTATCTTAACCTCCCGAACAGCAAAATACGGGCTGTTTTAGGTTCGGCCGTTTATTTGGGCAGCCTTAAGATTCCGACTAACTGGGGTACTGAGATGATGATCAGCTTCAAAGGTCCCCGCGGATCTTTTAAGAGTTATTCTTTTTTTGACGTCATCAATGACAAGGTTCCTGGGAGCGTCTTTAAAAACAAGCTGGTTTTGGTAAGCGCTTCTGCATCGGGTATCATGAATCCGCTCAGCACACCCACCGATCCGACCATGCCTGTTGGGGAACTCACGGCTAACACCGTCTGGTCCATCCTTAATAAAAAGTTTATTCAACAGCCTTCCTGGGGTTCATCCGCAGAGCTTTTGATGATACTTGTTTTAGGGCTGATAATCACCTTTGTTTTGCCGAGATTAAAAGCCGGGATTGCGGGTCTTGTTTTTTTTATTATGCTGATTGCCCTTACCGGGGGATCGATTTATTTATTTGTTTCAGGCGGCCTTTGGGTATGGATTACTTATCCCCTCCTGCAACTTGTATTGGGGTACATTGGTGTGGTCAGTATAAAATACTTTGTAACCGAAACCCGTAAAGAGAAAGTGGAAGGCGAATCAGCTGAAACAAATCGAATGCTGGGACTTTCATTTCAAAGCCAGGGGATGCTGGACATGGCCTTTGACAAACTGCGCCGGGTACCGGTGGACGACGAAATGAAGGATGTTCTTTACAACCTCGCCTTGGACTACGAAAGAAAACGGCAATATAATAAAGCGGCTTCCGTTTTTGAATATATTGAAGAACATGATGCCAAATTCAAGGACGTGGCTGAACGCAAAAAGAAGTTGCTTCAGACCAGCGAGACCATGATATTCGGCGACGGTTTCCTGGGCGGATCTCCAGGAGACGAACTTTTGTCCGGCACTACCGGTACCCGCCCGACCCTGGGCAGGTATGAAGTGCTCAAACAACTGGGCAAAGGTGCCATGGGTATTGTCTACCTGGGCCAGGACCCGCGAATTAACAGGACCACCGCCATAAAGACCGTACGGTTTAGCGATGACTTCGAGCCCGAAGATGCCGAGAAGATGAAAGAGGCGTTCTTCCGGGAGGCTGAAAGTGCCGGGACCCTCTCGCATCCCAATATCGTAACCATTTACGATGCCGGTGATGAGCAGGATTTGGCCTACATCGCCATGGAATTTTTAGAAGGTGAAGACCTGGATAAATATACCAAAAAAGATAAACTCCTGCCCATGCGTAAAGTTATTGATTATATCGCTGACATCAGCGATGCGCTGGATTATGCTCACAAGATAGGGATCGTTCATCGCGACATCAAACCGGCCAATATAATGCTTTTGAAATCGGGTGTTGTAAAAATTACCGATTTCGGCATTGCCAGGATCGCGGCAACCTCCCAGACCCAGACCGGCGTAGTCAAGGGGACCCCCTACTACATGTCACCGGAACAGTTTGCCGGTGACAAGGTCGATGGAAGATCGGATATTTTTTCAGTCGGGGTCATGCTGTTTCAGCTGCTGACCGGCAAACTCCCTTTTCACGGCGAAAACCCTATGGCCCTGATGAACCAGATAATGAATGTTCCTCATCCGGACCCGAGAAAATTCAACCCCAAAATTGTAAAACCGCTTGTAACCATCATCGACAATACCCTGGCAAAGGACCGCGCAAAGCGTTATCAAGCAGCGTCCCAGTTGTGCGGCCATCTAAGAGCGCTTGGGAAAAAGATCGATGCTGTGATGGCTAAAAAGAAATCGGAATAATCAAAACGAAATCATCCGGCGGCGGCTTTACAGATCTCAAAGACGGTCGTTGGTGGTATAGCTGCGCCCGGCAACGAAATACTTGACCCAACATTATTTTTGTTATATAAGGCACCTAATCTTAATAGGTTAATGAATTGTCAAAAGTTTCAATGATAAACAGAGAATTTATCGAGCTCTTCGATAAGCACGGTTTTTTTATATCCAGATAAAGAGTCGAGCCCTACAGTATCAATCATGATTGCCATAGAATCTGCAGGAATTACTGATGTTGGTCAAAAAAGGACAGGAAACGAAGATTCTTTCTATCTTGATGATGACCTGAAGCTTTACATGGTGGCCGACGGCATGGGTGGACACTTGGCCGGTGAAGTGGCCAGTGCGCTGGTGGTCGATACCATACGGGATTACATGAAGCGTTTCAAAGAGGAGGGCGATGTCGAAGAGATGGAGGATACCGACGAAACCCTTTCCAAAGAGGCCAACCGGCTGCTTTCCAGTATCACTCTGGCCAACCAAGGTGTCCACCAGGTAGCACAAAGTAATGAAGACTATAAAGGGATGGGTTCCACCGTATCGTTGGCCTTCTTTACAGGCGATACTATGATTGTGGCCAATGTGGGTGACAGCCCAATATACCTGGTGCATGACGGAGGCATCGAACTACTCTCCGTGACCCACAACGTGATATCAGAGCAGATGGCGATCAATCCTGAAATGGCCCAGAAACTGGACAAGCGGTTGCAACAAATGCTCACCAGGGGTATGGGGATTGAAGCCGCGGTAGAAGCTGATGTCTGTGAGATCCAATGTTTTGAAGGCGATATTCTGACCATCAGTTCCGATGGTCTTAGCGACCTGGTTTCTCCTGATGAAATTCTCGATATTGTCAAAGCAGAACCGCCTGTAAAGGCCTGCCAGACGCTTGTAGATTTAGCCAATGAGCGTGGTGGACATGACAATATAACCGTTATCGTAATAAAAATAAATGCTGATAATGCAAAAGGTGGAATCATGGGAATGATTTCACGGATTATGAAAAAAATATTTCATTAAAAATGAGGGTACTGCAATGCCGACTTTGACACTTACATTCAAGGATAACACCATCGCTACTTATCGCATTGAAGCGGGGCAGTCTATTACGATAGGTCGGAAGGCAAGTAACAATGTGCCGATCGAGAACCTGGCCGTTTCCGGGCATCATGCCAAGATAGACTCCGTGGGGGAAGGGTTTTTACTAACGGACCTGCAAAGCAAAAACGGTTCCTTTGTAAACAAAGAGCTTGTTTCATCTCACTGGCTTAAAGAGGGTGACAACATCCTTATCGGCAAGCATACCCTGATCTTTACTTACGATGAAGGTGAGAAAAAACCGGATGAACTTGGCGGCGACATGGACCAGACCATGGTTATGGATACGGACAAATATCGGGATATGCTGGCCCAGGCCATACCCAAGGCTGCAAAGGCGGAGGCCAAGGAACCGGTAGGTATGCTGTCATATCTGGCCGGCGGTGAGGGGGAAATAAAGCTTGCCAAAAAGCTTACCAAAATAGGAAAAAGCTCCACTTCCGATATTGTGGTGGGCGGCCTCATGATGGGGGCGACCGCTGCAACCATAAGCAAGAGACCCCAAGGATATTCATTAAGTTATGTGGGTGGTATGACCAAACCGAAAGTTAACGGTGCGACTGTAAAAGAGTCGGTCACTCTCAAAGATTTCGATGAAATCGAGCTTGGTTCGGTCAAGCTGCAGTTTTACACTGAGAAATAATAATACGAGCCGGTTTGTCTGATAATTTTCCACCTGATTTGGTGGCAGGGCAATTTTGGATAGAACCTTAAAGCGTTTTTCCCCTCATGCCGAGATTAAGGGAAAAACGTTTTTTTTGGGCCTGCAAATAATGCGGCGTTTTTCAAAGGTCTCGCAAACAAGGAGCTAAAAATGAGTCACTGTGAAGTCTGCGGTCAGAAACACAATATCGGCTTTGTTGCAACACGTCTTGCGGGGACCGACGGCGTTTCCCTGGAGGCCGCGAAATGGGCTGATGTTTTTGAAAAGAATGGGTGTACCTGCTATTACTTTGCCGGAATACTCGACCGCCCTAAAGATCGTTCCTATCTGGCAGAGGAAGCGTATTTTCGCCATCCTGAAATTCGAGATATTTACGAAAACTGCTTTGGTGTCCGCAAGCGCGAGCGACGCATTACGCAAAAAATTTATGAACTTACAGAAAAATTAAAAGACGAACTTTACAGATTTATCGAAAAATTTAATATAGAACTTTTAGTGCCGGAAAATTCGCTGACGATTCCGTTGAATATCCCCCTGGGAATAGCCATTACAGAAGTTATATCTGAAACAGGAATGCCGGCAATAGCCCACCATCACGATTTTTTCTGGGAGCGCCAGCATTTTCTTACGAATGCGGTCTGGGAATACCTGAATATGGCGTTTCCGCCCCATTTGCCGTCAATGAAGCATGTGGTTATCAACTCTTCGGCTAACAATCAATTAAGCCTCAGGACCGGTATTTCGTCAACGACTATCCCGAATGTCATGGATTTTGAAAACCCGCCGCCGCCGGTTGATGATTATGCTTCCGATGTGCGACATGCTCTCGGTCTTGAGAAAGACGAGCTGTTAATCCTTCAGCCGACCAGGGTTGTAAAGCGCAAAGGGATTGAACATGCCATCGAAATTGTGCACAGGCTGGGCAAGAAAGCCAGGCTGGTTATTTCCCATGCTTCCGGGGATGAAGGTTACGATTATGAAGAGAGGGTCAAGGAATATTCCAGTCTTTTGAAGGTTAATACGGTGTTTGCGTCGGGCATTGTCAATGAATGCAGAGACCGTACTAAACAAGGAGAAAAAATCTACACCTTGGATGATATTTATCCCCATGCCGACCTGGTAACCTATCCATCCAATTTTGAAGGGTTCGGGAATGCCTTTCTTGAAGCCATATATTTTAAAAAACCGATAATTGTAAACAATTATTCTATTTATTCATTTGATATCCAGCCCAAGGGCTTTGATGTGATTGAGATCGACGGGTATGTGTCCGAGGAGGCTGTACGTCAGACGCGGGAGGTAATAGAGAATCCGCAACGCCGCCAGGCCATGGTAGAGAAAAACTACGAAATAGCAAAACGGTTTTTTTCTTACAGGGTTCTGCAGCAAAAGCTTAAGCATCTTGTATCGGACGGCATTGCCTGCAGTCCGAAGCAGTGATGAAATGCAAAACATTCAACGCACAGTTAAGCAGAGTCTGAGGTCCGGTGTTAAAAAGGGGTTGAGCGGGTTTATCTGGATGCTCAAAATCCTTATACCCATATCTTTCTTGACCGCTCTGCTTGAATACAGCGGCTGGTTATATAAAATAGATTTTCTTTTAAGGCCCGGCATGAACCTGCTGGACCTGCCGCCGGTGGCCGCCCTGCCGCTTATTGTCGGTATGCTGACCGGAATATACGGATGTATTGCCGTTATGGCCATGCTTCCTCTTACCATTGTCCAGATGACGCTTGTCGCTAATTTTGTGCTCATTTCCCATAATCTAATACAAGAAGGGGTTATTCAGGGAAAGTCGGGCTTGAATCCGGTTAGAGCCACCCTTGTGCGCCTGACAGCTTCTATCGTAACCGTAATGGCGATCTCTTTTTTCCTCAAACCGGACTCAGCGGGGCCTGCACCAATAGGCGCGTCGGTTGCAGCCCATCCGCTGCTGCTGATTATGCTGAAAAGCTGGTTTGTAGCGATGCTGTATCTTAGCTTCAAGATTTTCGTTATCATCATGGTGTTAATGATAATTCTTGAAACCATGAAAAGCTTCAACCTGATTCCTCATATCGTTAAGATATTGACCCCTCTGTTAAAGACCATGGGTCTGGACCAAAGAGTCGGCATATTATGGCTGACGGCAACCGTATTCGGGGTTGCTTATGGAGGCGCGGTGATAGTGGAAGAAGCCAAAGAAGGATATCTTACCGCCAGAGAGCTTGAAAGGCTCCATTTTTCCATCGGGATCAATCATTCCATGGTCGAGGATCCGGCGTTGTTTCTACCGCTGGGACTCAGTGCCTTCTGGCTGTGGGTGCCCAGGTTGATCACGGCGATCATCGCCGTCCGTCTGTATGATTTATATTATAAAATCAAAGGGATGTATAAATCGCCCAAATCTGTTCCTATCCCCAAAAAATAGGGCGTGAAAGTCCAACCAACAATTAACTCCAATCCCATTCTACTGTCAGTAACAGCAAGATCATATTCAGCAAAATTATTTCTTGCACAAAAAACAGTGCGCTATGCACAATAAAATGTGCACAGCCGCTCTTGAGGTCTTCAGAAACCCTTATCAACCGTGCATTTATCTTATGGCACAATAATTGCTATAATACTATTTTGTTGAAAAGGAAAACATCAGCGAGGTCGTTCAACGAGCCTTATTCCAGATTGACAGTTGCTGAGGTTTTTTTACGGATTATGGCTCAGATCAGTTTGATGAGAATTTAAGTCCATAGATGGCGGTACAAATAAATAGAGGCAGAGAATATGTCGCCAGAGATCCACGGGCAAGGGAGGGTGAGTGATGTTCAAAAAGTATTTCGGGTTTAAACTCTTTGCATTAACTACCTTTATATTAGTTGCAACGTTGTTATCAACAGGAGCCATATGTATTGCTGCCGATGGAGTTCTGCAGGTAACCGTTGAGAAGAGTCCCCAAAACCCTATTGTGGGAATACGGGTGTATTTGTTCAACGAAAGTGGAGCTTACCTGGGCCAGAATCAGACTACAGGTTCAGAAGGAAAAGTGGCGTTCAACCTTTCCGAAGGCAATTACAAAGTACGAGCTGACTACCTGGGCTATCAGTTCTGGAGCCCTATTTATACGGTGAACGGTGACCTTACTGAAACCCTCACCATTGCCCACCAAAATGTGACCGTCTCAGTGGAAACTTACTACCAGAGTACAGAACCGCTGGCAGGCGTGCCGGTCTATCTGTTCACTGAATCCGGTGCCTATATGAGCCGGAACCAGACAACCGACGCAAGCGGACAGGTAGTGTTCAACCTGCCCGAACAGGCTTACAAGGTCAGGGCGGATTATCTATCCCAGCAGTACTGGTCCAATGCCTTCATTTGGCAGGATACAGCCGTGACAGTGCCGACGGCAGATGCTGAAATTACTGTAACCGGGGCCGGTCAGCCCTTGGAAAATGTGAAAGTGTATGTCTTTACAGTTTCCGGCACCTATCTTTCCATTAATGGTGCCACCGATGCCGACGGTAAAGTGACCTTCCGTCTGCCTGCCGGCAATTACAAGTTCAGGGCCGACTATCAGGGCAGCCAGTACTGGAGCGATCCGGAGACACTCACGGCCGGTCAGGTCAACCCGATCGGTATTTCCAGCGGCGGCGGTATTTTGGCCTTTACCGTGTTGAAAGGCGCGTCCGATCCGCTGATAGCCGCGAATTGCTATGTTTTCAGCGAGTCCGGCACCTATCTCAACATGCATGACACCACCGATGTAAACGGCCTGGTTGCCTTTAATCTTGCTGACGGCAGCTACAAGGTCCGGGTCGATTATCTGGGCTATCAGTTCTGGAGCCCGGTTTATGCGGTAAGCAGCAGCCTTTCCGAAACCCTCACCATTGCCCACCAAAATGTGACCGTCTCAGTGGAAACTTACTACCAGAGTACAGAACCGCTGGCAGGCGTGCCGGTCTATCTGTTCACTGAATCCGGTGCCTATATGAGCCGGAACCAGACAACCGACGCAAGCGGACAGGTAGTGTTCAACCTGCCCGAACAGGCTTACAAGATCAGGTCGGATTATCTATCCCAGCAGTACTGGTCGGATGTCTTCACCTGGCAGGATACAGCCGTGACAGTGCCGACGGCAGATGCTGAAATCACTGTAACCGGGGCTAGTCAGCCCTTGGAAGATGTGAATGTATATGTCTTTACAGCCTCGGGCACCTATCTTTCCAGGCACGATGCCACCGCTGCCGGCGGTAAAGTGACCTTCCGTCTGCCTGCCGGTGATTACAAGTTCAGGGCCGATTATCAGGGCAGCCAGTACTGGAGCGATCCGGAGACACTCACGGCCGGCCAGGTCAACCCCATCGGCATTTCCACCGGCGGCGGTATTTTGGCCTTTACCGTGTTGAAAGGTGCGTCCGATCCGCTGATAGCCGCAAATTGCTATGTGTTCAGCGAGTCCGGCACCTATCTCAACATGCACGAAACCACCGATGTAAACGGCCTGGTTTCCTTTAATCTTGCGAACGGCAGCTACAAGGTCCGGGTCGATTATCTGGGCTATCAGTTCTGGAGCCCGGTTTATGCGGTAAGCAGCAGCCTTTCCGAAACCCTCACCATCGCCCACCAAAATGTGACCGTCTCAGTGGAAACTTACTACCAGAGTGCAGAACCGCTGGCAGGCGTGCGGGTCTATCTGTTCACCGAATCTGGTGCCTATATGAGCCAGAACCAGACAACCGACGCAAGCGGACAGGTAGTGTTCAACCTGCCTGAGCAGTCGTATAAGGTCAGGGCGGATTATCTCAGCCAGCAGCACTGGTCGGATGCGTTCATCTGGCAGGATACCACGATGACGATTAACCGCGGGATGGCACAGATGCATGTGACCCGGTCGGGGGCTGATGTTGCCGGTGCCAGGGTGTATCTGTTTAGTGAAGCCGGTGCTTATCTCGGATGGTTTGAAACCACGGATGCCGGCGGTAAAGCCGAATTTTTGCTGCCCGATAGTGTCTATAAATTCCGCGCAGACGAAGGCGGCGATCAGGAGTGGAGCCCTGTAATTTCAATTACTGCCGGAACCATCACCAATGTAGACATTGACTTAGCCTCCATCGGCGTATCTATAAACGCAGATCCTGAAACCATTCATTTCGGTGAATCAACGACTCTTACATGGAACTCCATTAATGCCGCTTCAGCTTCCATTGATAATGGCATAGGTTCTGTTGACGTAAACGGTTCAATGGCGGTTTCACCCACCGAGAGCACGATTTATACCATTACAGTGGAAGGCCCCGGCGGCACTGCTGCGGATGCTGCAGAAGTCGTTGTGATGGCCCTGCCTGTTGATCTGGACTATGGCATTCATATTGACGAGCAGCAAGGCGGCGGCGGGCTGGTAGGAGAAACCATACGGGTTCTAAACGGAAACACCGTGGAGTTTCGGTCGGATCTGGGTTTTCCCTCCCCCCACAGTTTGGGCCTTTCATATACAGCAACCTATAACAGCAGATCTGATTATTCAAACAACTTAGGCTATGGCTGGACCCACACCTATTCGGTGGTTCTCGATCCCGGCTATGAAATCGCAGGCCGGACTTATTTTAAGATCGTGGATCAGACCGGCCGGGCTGTCTATTTTACCGAAGAAACCCCCGGCATTTATAAGGGCGCATTCAACGAGCGCAGCCAGGTCAAGGCAGAAGGGGGCGAATATGTCTGGTATCGCTTAAACGGGAGCCGCTATGGGTTTGCAACCTCGGGAGAGCTTCTCTGGATCGATGACGAAAAGGGCAACCGTCTTACCCTGGCCTATGATGCTCAGGATCGGCTGGAAACGGTTGCAGATACCGCCGGCAGCCGGGTGCTGACCTTCAATTATAATGGCAACGATTTGCTGGAATCGATCTCCGGCCCCGTAACCACGGCAGACTCTGATGGAATTTGGGTTACCTATGGTTACGATGCCGGGCAGAACCTGACATCTGTCACGTATGCAGACGGTTCCGGATATACCTATGATTATACCGATCCCAATGATGCCCATAACCTGACTGAAAAGAAGAACAAGGCCGGGCACCTTTTAAACACCTGGACCTATGATGACCAGGACCGGACCGTAGGTAACTTCAGCAGAGACGGCAAGGGGGTCACAATTAGCTATGAGAGCGAGTTCCAGGTAAACGTCACAGACGCCTACGGCAAATTGCGCGAATACTTATTGAATGATGTCGCCGGCCGTAAGCGGGTCAGCTCAATCATCGATGGTCCGGGCGGTGCCGGGGGCTTTCCATACAGCAACAGCAGCGCGGTGAGCTGGTTATATGATGAGAGCATGCGGCCCACTGTGATAGAATCTGCCGGCGGCACTGTCTCCATGTACCTGCTTTATGACGAAAGAGGAAATCCGGGAACAGTGATGTTTGCTTACAACACCCCGGAACAAAGAGAAATAAGCTATACCTATCATCCTGATATGAATGCAGTGCTGACCCGGACGGAAGCCGGCGTTCTGGGCGGCGGCGATAAAGAGATTGTCTGGGATTATGATGACGACTATGATACATTTCCCAATGAAAGCCCGACCGGCCTGCTTTCCCGCGTGGTCGAAAAAGGGTTTACCAAAGATATATCCGGGGCAATTGTTCCCTATGAGTACATCACCACTTTAACGTACAACATCAAAGGCCAGGTATTGTCAATTGACGGCCCCCTGCCGGGTAGTGGCGATACAACGTTTTTTACGTACGATCCAACCACAGGGGATCTGCTTTCCATCACAAGGCCCCTGATCGGAAGCACAGGTCTTTCCAATTATGACGCTGCCGGACAGGTAGGTTTGGTGACCGATGTAAACAGCCGCTCAAAAAGCTTTACCTACGACGGCCGGGGCAGGGTCACAGCCGTTACCAATCAGGCGGACGGAAGCAATGCCGGCATTTCCTACAACACAGCCGGTCTTGTGGATTCCAGGACAGATGAAGACGGCGT
>JACNIG010000420.1 GCA_014383215.1 Candidatus Desulfatibia vada
TTATCAAGCTTGGTTTTTTTTCTGAGTCGCTTTAAAAAAGCGAATTCTTATCCTTGATGAGCTGGAGCGGCGTCGTTATATGGCGATTGATGTTATCCTTTCAACGTTTTTGTGGGTTGGACTTTATTTTGGTTTTGAGCCTGGATCTATCCTTGGCAATCTGAAATATCAGCAAAAAATGAGAAAGGCTATCGCCAAGAAAATTAACGGTCACAAGGATCATGTGGGATCCAATCTTCAGACGTCATCAACGGATTATCTTCTTGATCGAGAAAGCATTTGAAAGTCGCCATCACCGGTGTTTCAGGATACCTGGGCGGCCTTGTCGCAAAGGCTCTGGAAAAGGATCCTGATGTTGAGTCAATCCTGGGCCTGGACATTGTTGCGCCGAAATCCCCTGTGTCGAAACTATCCTTTCAAAAAGTCGATGTCCGGTATGGGAACTTTGCCAAGCTCCTTGCCGGGCAGGACGTGGTCTACCACCTGGCCTTTATCGTCGAGCCTCCCAAAAGCCTGACCATGGCCGACGTGGACGACATCAACATCGAAGGCAGCCGGCGGGTGTTTACAGGAGCGATCGAAGCCGGGGTGCAGAAGATTATCTATTCAAGCTCCGCTGCAGCCTATGGCGCCCACCCGGACAATCCCATTCCCATGGTTGAAGATACTCCCCTTCGCCCAAACGACAACTGGTACTATTCCAGGACCAAGGGCGTGGTGGAGCTGCTGTTGGATGACCTTCAGCAAAAAAATCCCGAAACGATCATCATCCGCTTTCGCCCCTCCATTTTCCTCGGACCCACGATCAACAATTCCGTTGGAAAATCCTTAACCGGCAAAGCTCTGGTCTGTGTGAACAAGGGACTGAAAGTGGATTTTGGCTGGGATGAGGATATTGTCGACGCCTTTTGCCTGGCCCTTGGTTATGACAGTTCCGATACGTTCAATCTTACCGGAAATGGGCCCCTGACAACCCATGACATGGGGCTTCTTCTGGGCAAACCCGTTCTGCATCTGAATCCGAAATGGGTGTTGCCCCTTGGCCGTCTGGCCGTCCGAATGAAACTGCTCGCGCCGGGAATGCTGGAATGGCTTGAAGTTGCGGTCAGTGGTCCTTTTGTGATCGATACGGAAAAAGCAAGGAATAAACTTGGCTGGAAGCCGAAATATGACGCAACCCAGACACTGGTGAAGTTTGCCCGATGCTGCGAACTGCCGGTAAAGGGCACAGGTCGTTTAATGGAGGTTGATTAATGACAGATTTTCTTGATGTTGAGATTTCAAAGCGGAGCCTTGCCGAGATGGCTCCTCGAATGAAGATCCTTTCAAAGCATTCGCACAGGTATGTACGGGAGCTTGAAGAATGGCAGGCCAAGGCCCGGGAGTACGGTGATCGGTATGTACGGCCCATCGCCCTTGAGATTGACCGGAAATGTGCAAAGGATCCGACTTACTTTGACTGGGACCTGATCAAAAAATCCACACCCTACGGCTTTTTATCCATGTTCGTCCCCAAAGGCGCCGGCGGAGGCGGGCAGCTGTCCACAGCCCTGGCCATCGTCATGGAAGAATTGAGCGCTGCCTGCTCCGGGGTGGCCAATGTCTTTGGCGCCAATGGCCTTGGGGTTTCGGGATTTTTGCTCGGCATGGATTTTTATCATTACGATCGATGCCTTGCTGAGCTTGCCGAAGGGGACAAAAAAGGTGAGCCGGTTATCTTTGCTGCAGCGATCACAGAGCCCCTGGCCGGGTCTGATGTGGAAGACAGGGAGTACCTGAAGACTGCGAAGCTCATGTCCGAGGCAAAGCCGGTAAGCGGCGGCTATCTGCTAAACGGCCGCAAGGTATTTATCAGCAACGGCTCTGTGGCTAAATACACCATGGTGGTCGCGCCGACCAACAAGTCGCGCCCGGTCGATACCCAGAGCGGCTTTCTGGTCACCATGGGCGACAAGGGATATTCCATCGGCCGGGTAGAAGAGAAGATGGGTATGAAGGCCTGCCCGGCAGCTGAACAGGTTTTTGAAGACTGCTTTATTCCGAAAGAGAATCTGGCGGGCCGGGAAGGAGAAGGGGTTCGGTTCACGGAGATTGTCCTGGGCGCGTCCCGTGGGCCGGTGGGCGCCATTGCCACCGGTGTTGCACGGGGGGCGTTCGAGCGGCTGGTCGCATACGCCAAGTCTAAAAAGTCAGGTGGCAGGTGGTTGATCGAACATCAGTGGGTTCAGATTCGCTTGGCGGATATGGCGCGGAGGATTCACCTTGCCAGGCAGGCCTACCTTGATGCCTGCATGAGCTTTGATTTTACCGGGATCCCGAAGCTGATGAAGACGCCGACTTCGCGTTTGATCCTGGACGCCCTTCCACAAGAGATTCGAAAGGGCGATTTTCTTACAAAACTGCTCCGATCCGCTTTTGCCTGGAAGGCCAAGGAGCGATTGTCCGACAAACACGTTCGGGAAGACGACCTTCGGCACATTCAGCAATATTCTTCGTTGGCGAAGATTACCGGAAGCGATGTGGCGGTAGGGATTGCGGCTGAATGTTTGCAGGTTGCCGGGCTGGAATCTTCCCTGCATCGGCTTGAGCTTGAGAAGATTTACAGGGACGCCAAGCTGACCCAGATTTACGAAGGGACCAATCAGCTCAATCGGCACAACCTGTTTAAAAATTACTTTCCGGAGGAGGCCGCCCATGGATCATGAGCTGCTTTCGGAGGTAAAACAGACTGCCAGGAAGTTTGCCGCACGGCACATCGAGCCTGTTGCAGCAGATGTGGACCACCATGATCCGGCATTTCCACGGGAGGTTTTTCAGCAGGGCTTAGAAGCCGGGTTTGACCGGTTTGTCCTGCCGGAGCAAGCCGGGGGATACGGTTTTTCCATGGTGGAGCTTTGCGGCCTGGTCAGCAGCCTGGCTGCAATCTGCCCCGGGCATGCAATGGTTTTTGGAATCCACGCGGCTGCGATCAAGGCCATTTATGATGCAGGGAGTGACTCTTCTTTGCTTTCTTCGGTCTTTGAGTCGAGTCTGCCTATCGGCGTGGCAATTCCCGATCCTGTCGAGGCTGATGATTTTGATGCCGCTCTTTTCGCGACCCAAACCGACAACGACCGTATTTTATTGTCGGGTGAGCCCGGTCTTGCTGCAAATGGTTCTCCTGCCGGGTTTTATCTGGTGTTTGGAAAAGACCAGGATAAAAAACCTTGCGCGATTCTGATTCGAGGTGAATCCAATGGATTCACGATTGAACCGCCTGAATTGACTTTGGGCTTAAGGGCCATGCCTTTAGTGAACAGCTCATTTGAAAGGGCCGATCTTGCGGAATCATCCATTCTTGCTGTGGGGACCGATGCGCTCGGTTTTTATCGGAGTCTGATCGGCAACCTGAGCATAGTTGCTTCTGCAGCTGCGGTGGGGTTGATGGAAAGTGCTTCCAAGAAAGCCATCGCTTACACTGCCGAGCGATATCAGGGCGGCAAGACGATCATCGATCATTCCCATTTGCGCAACATCCTTGGGTCTATGTCGGCCCAGACTACATCGGCCAGGGGCGTAATGTTTTTTGCAGCCACCAGAACCGGCGATCTGCAATCGTGTCTTTCAACCAAGGCAACCGTCACGGACCTGGCGGTCAAGGTCTGTACTGACGCTGTCCAGGTTCTGGGCGGGTATGGTTACATGCGGGACTATGGTCTGGAAAAAGCCATGCGGGATGCAGCGGTTCTTGCCCTGCTACCGATCTCCAATATCCGGGCGGAGCTTTTAATCGCAGCGAAAGAGAAATCGAACCTGTAAGAAAAAGGGGGAAGATATGACCAGCGAATTTTTCAAAGGGGTTAAGCAGTGGCCCATGGAAGGTGAAGGCGGCTCCGGAAAGCTGCCTTGCTTCTATTACGACAACACCGCTTTCACGGCCATCTATACGGCCTCAACGGCAAAAGTGCGGAACCTGCTTCCGAAAAGTCAGATGAATCCCGTCGAACTGATGCCGGGTAAGTGCCTTGTTTCCTTCACCGCCTTTGAGTACCGGGAAACGGACATCGATCCCTATAACGAATTCAGCGTCGCCTTTCTGATTACATACAACAAACCGCAGATTCCGGGGATCACAGCCGGGTGGCAGATGATGCGGCGCCATTTTCACGCTTATGTCTGGAAGCTCCCGGTCACAACCGAGATCGCCCGGTATGGCGGTGTCGAGC
Source organism: Candidatus Desulfatibia vada (assembly GCA_014383215.1). Lineage (GTDB taxonomy): Bacteria > Desulfobacterota > Desulfobacteria > Desulfobacterales > UBA11574 > Desulfatibia_A > Desulfatibia_A vada. Next base: position 4,206 of record JACNIG010000420.1, read on the forward strand.
TGTATGGCTATCCAAAGTTTATTGCGGATATCGACTTTATACCGGAAGAATCTTCGATTTCATGCGAGCTGTCTGAAGGCGGCAACCATATCCTCACGTTGAAGGGCAAGGTGCTGCCGACTGGCAGAGGGAAGGTCACCCGGTACACCACCTACTCGGTGCTTGAAGATATTCCACTGGTGGCAAACGTGTTTATCAATCCGGTCGAGCATGTTGAAGTCCGGGACAAGGCCGCGGCAACCCTGGAGCTCGGGCCGGAACACGATATTGCAAATGCTCTGCGGGAAATCGACCTGAGCCCGGCGCCGATCACCTATCAGTATAGCCCCAAGACCGAAGCGATTTTATTTGGCGGGCGAAATTTGATGGATGACTAAGCGTCCAGAGTCCGGAATCCATCGCACCGCCGCTTTCCGGCGACGAGCCCTTTGGTGGGGCTCGCCTCCAAACGGCTATGCCTGGACTAACGCATTGAGTGGTATCGTTAATGGGGTAGGGTCACTGTCACGGGAAAGGATTTAACCAATAAGTTACGATAACGCGAACTTTCTTTAGGTGGGTTCGAGTCAAGAATTAAAGCTACTTGGAAATTCGTGTAAGACAAGAGAGGAAGCAGACTTTGTCGTTGGAAAGACAGATTAGGGAATATTTATTGGAGCAGGGCGCCGTGGCCGTCGGGTATGCAGGGAGGGAATCCTTTGCCGGAGGCCCGCCCAGCGCGGATCTGGACTACACGCTTGCGGGTGCAAAATCGGCTGTCAGTTTTGCATTGCCTCTCAATAAGGAAAAGCTACGCACCTTTCTTTCCAAGAAGGATCTAGCTTCACACCAGCAGGACAACCTGGAAGTTAATATGAAGGCCAAGGCGCTCTCGTGGGAAATCGCTGATATGTTGAAGCGGGAGGGTTACGAGGCCAAGGGAACGCCCGCCAACCTGAACTATCGCAAGGAGATCCCGGGTTGGCAGCTTTCGATGCCGCCGAAAATATCCCACCGCTATGTCGCGGTCGCCGCCGGCGTCGGAGCTTTCGGATGGTCAGGCAACGTGCTCGTGCCCGGATATGGCGCAACGGTAATCCTGGGGACCTGCGTCACCACCGCCGAGTTGGAGCCGACGCCGCCGATACCCGACTCCGATAATCCTTGTTTTAATTGCAAAATCTGCGTTTCCGCCTGCCCGGTGAGCATGTTCGAGCGCAAGGAGTCGATGTCGACGAGTTTCGGCGGGCGTACTTTCGTCCACTCGGCCCGCAAGAATTACCTGCGTTGTCAGTTCTGCTGCGGCGGTTTTACCGGTTTGCACGAATCTGGCAAATGGTCCTCCTGGTCGCCCGGTCGCTTTAAAATTCCAGAGAACGAAAACGAGCTGATGAACGAGATGTTTCGTGCAATGAGGTTATACGAAAAACGCCCGAAAATTCCCGGCGGCTACCTCAACCCTGCGTTCGATGCGTCCGAAATCAATCTGACATGTGGCAACTGCGCCGCCGTCTGTTGGGGGGACAAAAAGGAAACCGCGCAAAATCTGAAGCTGCTCCAAAACTCCGGCTGCGTGTTACAAAAGCCTGATGGTTCTTTAGTCGCCATGCCGCCTGACGAAGCGAAGAAAGCTTTCGAGGCCATACCCGAGGAGCAGAGAAAACTGTATCAATAGAGGCTTATTTTCGGACATTTATAGCCGGCAATTCAGAAAGGGGACCGAGATTGAAGAACTACAAATTCTACAAAATAATTACCGGCCTGCTTGTACTGGCGGCGCTTTCAACCATTATTTCATGCGCCAAGGCGAAGGATGAGGCAGGAAAAGAAAATGCCGACATCACAGGAAAAGAAAATGCCGACATCAATCGTAAAAATCTTTATTGGGGAGATCTCCACGCTCACAGTTCTTTAAGTTTGCGGTGTCCTTTGGTTTTGCAATAGCAGTGCTAAAC
>JACNIG010000280.1 GCA_014383215.1 Candidatus Desulfatibia vada
GGTTTGTGTCTCTGAGAACGTGAGTCGTGAGGTCCAGAGTACGCGAACTACGACATGAAAAGCGGCATCGGATTAACTTTCAGTTAGGTGCTTTATGAAAGAAAATACAGATATTAAGCCCTATGAACAGATGGTAAAAAACTGGAAGGCAAGTTACTTGTCACAGGTTAACGGTGCCGGCGGTAACGAATATCTGGTGAAGGATTTTTGGGAAGAAATAGAAGAGAGCATATTGCCGTATGTTGAGAGCGCCGGTTTTGCAGGATGGGCATTTCAGCAGGTTAAAGATTTGGAACGGTTGATCAAGAAGATAGAATCAAACGGCCTGTCCGTTGAAGTATTATTGCGGAGCCAAGATAAAGTGTGAGGAAAAAGCGGAATGCATTAATGCAAAGTATGAATCTAGGATGTCCTGGTTCGGCCGTTCTGTTGGGGAATATTAAGTTCAAAGCGCTTAATTTTGCGCCAGAGGGTCGTGGGATGAATACCCATTTGGGCGGCGGTTAGCGTGCGGCTCCAATTATTTTTCTTTAAGGCTTCGTAAATAAAGCTTTTTTCCATATCGTCAAAGGATGACTTGCCGGCGTTTTCTGCCGGGGGCGCAGTTATTCTTTCGCTTTTTGGAAGCTGGTGAAGGGTTTCGGGAAGGTGCTCCATTCCGATGAAGTGATTTTTACAAACTACAGTGGCATATTCTATGATATTTTCCAATTCCCGAATGTTGCCCGGGAAATCGTAAGACATCAGAACACTCATTACTTTAGGTGCCGGTCCCTGAATTTCCTTACCTCTCAGACGATTAAATCTTCGTAAAAAGTGCTCCGTTAACAGAGGAATATCTTCTTTTCGCTCTCGCAAGGGGGGCAGGACAAGTTTGACGATATTGATTCTGTAATAGAGATCTTCACGAAACAAATCTTTTTGCACCAGTTCTTCGAGGTTTTTGTTGGTGGCCGTTACGATGCGGACGTTTGCTTTTTCTGATTTTGTACTACCCAACGGCTCATAAACTTGATCCTGGAGCACACGGAGCAGCCTTACCTGGAGCAACTGGGAAATATCTCCGATTTCATCTAAAAAGAGGGTTCCGTTTTCGGCCAGGGCCAACCGGCCGGGTTTATCCCGTTTGGCATCCGTAAAAGCACCTGCCTTGTATCCGAAAAGTTCGGATTCAAGGAGGGTGTCAGGTATGGCACCGCAGTTTACAGTAATCATGGGACCCTTTTTGCGATGACTGAGAGAGTGGATGGCTTTGGCAAAAAGTTCTTTGCCCGTGCCGCTTTCACCTTCCAAAAGGACGGTCGTATCGCTTTCAGATACCAGTTCCAGCATTCCAAACAGGCGCTGCATTTCCCGGTTTTTGCTGATGATATCAAAAAATGTATGCCGGCCGGCCAGCTCTTTGCGCAACTCTTCGACCACACTTAAATCCCGGAACGTCTCGGCCCCCCCGATGATGTTACCGTTGTGGTCATTCAAAATAGCCGTTGAGATACTTATGGGAATTCGATCACCTTGTGGATTAAGGATGTAAATCGACTGATTTACAATGGGTCGACCCGATTCGATCGTCTGACGCAAGGAACATTGCTGTTCACATATACTGGCTTTAAATACTTCCCAGCAGTGCCGTCCGAGGGCTTCTTGCTTTTTAATTCCGGTTATCTTTTCAGCGGCTTTATTAAAAGAAGTGACCTTCCAGTCCAAATCGACCGTAAAAACGCCGTCGGCAATGCTGTCCAAAATAATTCGGGTCTGATTTTCAACAGATTTTTTCATAATTTATATTGATATGGATGATCAACTTTGCAATATTGCAATTATGATGCCAGGGCAACATGGCTTTTTAAAGCACCAATTCAACCAACTGATTTATTGGTAACTTTAAAGTAGATTCAGAGACTGTCGGGGCCCCAGGGAAACATTAAACATGCTATATTAGTGCAAAATGCTGCATTATTGTTGCAATATTGTTGCGCAACGTGTTTTTACATACTACTATCATTTAGCTTAAAACCTATTGAGGTGTCTTGTTACATAATTGCAACATTGCTTTCGTATCTTGCCGGCAGTATGAATGGTGCGATATGGGTAAGGGCGGATTTAATTCATCATTTTCTCTTGAAGATTTAAGATATTTGTTGCAACATAAGCACCCCAACAATCAATCGATAAGGATTGTACTAAAAGATGGACAACCAGAAAATACTCGTCGTGGATGATGAACCGGACATGCGGATTTTTGTCTCAACGGTAGTTGAAACCATGGGGTTTGTGCCGATCACGGCAGAAAACGGTACTAAAGCCCTGGAAAAAGCTCGCACAGCAGTTCCGGTGCTGGTGATCCTTGATGTCATGATGCCTAAAATTGAAGACGGCATCTGGGCGTATCAGCAATTCAAGGCGGACGAGAAGCTCGCCCACATCCCGATTATAATGCTTTCGGCGATTGCCAGGAAAACCTTTTTTCATTCCATCAGAATGTTGAGTCCCCAAAAAGGACACCACGTTCCCGAACCGGAAGCATACATGGAAAAGCCGCCGGATGCCGCTGAACTTATTAAAATGATAGAAAACCTTCTGACAAATAAAACATAGTCATAAGAATGTTGAACCTTCTTAAAAAAATGCGACACAGTTTTGTTTTCAAGGTAATCCTCGCAGTGGGAACAACGTTGCTCCTTTGCCTTTCAGTGTGGGGCTTTTTCAATATCAACGACCAGAAAGAGAAGGTGATGAGATCAGTTATGCAGGGGGCCGACAGGTTGACAAATACCATAAGGCTCGGGACCCACTATGCCATGATGCATAACTTACGGGAAGATATCAACCGGATCATCAAAAATATCGGCAAAGAAAAGGATGTCGAACACATTCGCATTTATAATAAGGGCGGACAAATAAAATTTTCCAACCATAATGTGGAAATCGGAAGAATTACCAACATAAAAGCCGAAGCCTGCTATATCTGCCACAAGACGGAACCACCGATGATTCACCTGGACTTATCGGAAAGAACCCGCGTCTTTTCTTCTCCGGACGGAGGCCGTCTCTTGGGTATAATCGCTCCAATATACTCGGAACCCGGCTGCTCCTCAAATTCCTGTCATGCCCATTTGCCGGGGCAAAAAGTCTTAGGTGCCCTGGATGTGGTTGTCTCTCTTAAAGAAACCGACCAAGAGACCTGGACTTATGGGAAATGGCTTGCCGTCAATATTGCATTTATTTTCCTGATGACCTCTGCTGTGATTCTGTTGATTGTGCTGCGGTTTGTCCGGCGGCCCATCAAAAAAATGGTGAATGGGACCCGGCTGATTGCCAAAGGAGAGTATTTGGGCAAAATCGCAGTGGATCAGGATGATGAATTGGGGCAACTGGCTACAGCGATTGAAAAGATGGGCGAACAAATCGATGAAAAGCGGAAAAAACTGAACAAACAGAAAGATGAATACCAGAATCTGTTTGATATCGTCCCGTGTATTATTACGGTTCAGGATCGCAACTATAAATTGTTACGGTATAATCGAGAATTTGCTGAAAAATTTAATCCGGATCCCGGAGATTATTGCTACCACGCTTATAAGGGACGTAAAGAAAGATGCGAAATTTGTCCTGTTGAGAGAACATTTGAAGACGGTCTGACCCATTTCAGCGAAGAAACAGGCGTAGACAAGAACGGGAAGCCAACCCGCTGGATCGTTAGCACATCGCCCATCAAAAATGATGAAGGCGAAATCGTTGCCGCCATGGAGATGAGCGTTGATATCACGCATAGAAGACTATTAGAAGAAGAGCTGGATAAATCCGAGAAGAAATATTTCGCCATTTTCGATAACATACCAAACCCGGTCTTTGTGCTGGATGTGAACACTTTAGAGATCCTCGACTGCAATGAAAGTGTTCAAGTTGTTTACGGATATACAAAGGACGAGATCATCAAGAAATCGTTTTTGGAACTATTCGCAGACCAAGCCAAGGGTAAATATGCGTCCATATTACGGACGTCTTCTGTTATGAACCAGGCCAAACACATTAACAAAAAAGGTGAACAGCTTTTTGTTAACATTCGAATTTCACCTTCCGAGTATCCAGGGCGCAAGGTGCTGCTGGTGACGACCAGCGATATCACCAAACGCCTGGAGACCGAGCAGCAGTTAATTCAGGCCAGCAAAATGGCAACCCTGGGCGAAATGGCCACCGGTGTCGCCCACGAACTCAATCAGCCCCTTACGGTAATTAAAACGGCCGGCAGCTATCTGATGAAAAAAGTCAGCAAGCATGAAACCATTGACGATGACATTCTTTTTACAATGGCCCAGGAGATAGACACCTATGTAGATCGGGCCGTTAAAATTATCAATCACATGAGAGAGTTCGGACGCAAAACGGATATTGTTTTGGAGCAGGTGCAGGTCAACAAGGTACTTAAGAGGGCTTTTGAAATTTTAGGCCAACAATTAAAGACCAGAGGAATCGAGGTTGTCTGGGACCTTGAACCAGACCTGCCCATGATCCTGGCGGACTCCGGCCGTTTGGAACAGGTTATAATAAATCTTTTGCTTAATGCGCGGGATGCCCTTGATGGAAAATGGAAATCTCCGGAACATGATAAAGACAAGAAAAAAATTGAACTTATTACCAGATCCGAAAAAAAGAGCGTAGTTGTTACCATCAGCGATACCGGTTCCGGGATTCCCGAGGCCTATGTGGATAAAATCTTCGACCCTTTTTTTACAACTAAAGAAGTAGGCCATGGCACCGGGCTGGGTCTTTCCATAAGTTACGGCATAATCCAGGAATGTGACGGGAGCATACAAGCGGTTCGCAACGAGACCGGCGGTGCGAGTTTCATTATTAAATTTCCCATACCAAAAGAGCAGTGATGGCGAAAAAAATTTTACTGGTAGACGACGAAGAAGGTATTCGTAAAGTTCTTGGCATCTCACTTGAGGATGCCGGTTATGTGGTGCATGTAGCCGCCAGCGGTGAGGAGGCCCTTAGAATTTTTAGCAAAGAGCATCCTGCAATAGTTTTGACGGATGTCAAAATGCCGGGCATGGACGGCATCGAGCTGCTGCAAAAAATAAAACAGGAAAGGCCGGACACGGAGGTCATTATGATCACCGGCCATGGGGATATGGATCTGGCAATCAAAAGCCTTAAGTATGAGGCCGTAGATTTCATTACCAAGCCGATCAACGACGACGCCCTGGAAATCGCCTTGAATAGAGCCCGGGAACGCATAACCGTGCGGCGGCAGCTTAGAGAATATACCAACAACCTGGAGCAGTTGGTTCATGATAAGACCAAGGAGCTTATCGAGGCCGAAAAACTGGCAGCTGTGGGCCAGACAGTTGCCGGATTGTCCCATGCCATTAAAAATATTGCCGGAGGTCTAAAAGGTGGTACTTTTGTACTGGAAAAAGGGCTGGATCTGGATAATCGCAAGTATCTAATGCAAGGCTGGGAAATGGTAAAAGGTAATGTCGACAAGATAACGAATCTGTCGTTGGATCTTCTCAATTATGCCAAAGCTACGGATATCAACTACCAATTGTCAGAACCTAACCGGCAGGTTCATGAAATTGTCAGCTTAATGAAGCACCGGGCAGAAGAACACGGGATTGATTTGAAAATCGACCTTGCGTCGGATCTTAAAGCATTTTACTTTGACCCCGAACTTATTCACGGCTGCCTGCTCAACCTGGTGTCGAACGCCATAGATGCCTGCATGGAAGACGATCTGGAGAGCAAAGCAAAAGAAGTCCTTATTAAAACAGTTAAAGCCAAAGGCTGGGGTGTTGAATACCAGGTCATAGACAATGGCTGTGGAATGGATGAAGAAGTTAAGGAAAAAGTTTTTCAAGGCTTTTACAGTACCAAAGGAACCAAGGGGACCGGCATCGGGTTGATGATAACCAAAAAAAATGTAGACGGGCACAAGGGTATTATCGAAGTAGAGTCTGAGAAAGGAGCAGGGGCGAAATTTATTATACGACTGCCGAAAGGCCCTAACCCAATTCCTCATAAATCTGATTAGGAGTTTAAAGTGCCTAAAGTGATCTAAAGTGCCTAAAGTTAAGGTATTCTATCAATTTCAATTATAATTGCCCTCGCCAGAGGCGAGTTCCATAAC
>JACNIG010000392.1 GCA_014383215.1 Candidatus Desulfatibia vada
TGGCGCCGCTGGCGGGAATTACCAATTTGCCCTTCCGGCTTTTGGCTAAACAAGCAGGCTGCGCTCTGGTCTGTTCGGAAATGGTCAGCGCCAACGGACTGATCCATCGATCTAAAAAGAGCTATGAGCTGCTCGCAAGCCGTCCTGAAGAAAAGCCGCTGTCAATTCAGATATTCGGATCCGATCCAACTATTATGGCGGAAGCAGCCTTACTGGTCGCTGCTTCAGGAGCCGATATTATCGACATCAACCTGGGCTGCCCGGTCAAAAAAGTGCTCAAGGCCGGCGCCGGTGTTGCCCTCATGCAAACGCCCGCAAAAGTTGAAGCCATAATACAAACAGTCCGCAAGGCGGTGTCGATCCCGGTTACCATCAAAATGAGAACCGGTTGGGATGCGTCAGGGAGCCAGGCATTGCTAATCGCCAAAATCGCACAAGACAATGGAGTTGACGCCGTTACTCTGCATCCGCGCACTGCCGCCCAGGGGTTCAGGGGCAAGGCCGACTGGTCGCTGATTGCCGCGGTCAAAAAACATGTATCCATCCCGGTGATCGGGAACGGAGATATTGTAGAAGTTGAAGATGCTGTCAAGATGCAGACAGAGACCGGCTGTGACGCCGTTATGATCGGGAGGGCCGCTATCGGACAGCCATGGATTTTTTCACAGGTACTGGCACTGCTCAAGGGCGACGAGGCGTCCACCCCGACACTTGCACAGCAATTTGAAGTAATGACGAGATATTTGCAAGACTCAATAACATTCTTTGGAGAACAGCGGGCCTGCCGGATACTGCGCAGTCATTTGGGCTGGTTTGCCACGGGGCTGCCTTTCAGCAGCAGGTTTCGCGCATCATTAACGCAGATCTCGTCGCAAGATGAGGCCTTAACGCTTATCAACGCATATCAAGATTCATTGGAGAATGCTTTTGCAGATGATATAGGTTTAATGCGGCGCTAACTGTGAGTATCAAGAGGAGTATCGATCGATTTTAGGGACATTGTGCTTCCATTTACCTTCAGGTAAAATGCCGGAAATTCGGTCCAAGCCCCTGTATTGATATACCTGACGCCATTATAAACTCTATCCTCGGGGTAGTGGGTATGGCCGCAGACAACTGTTTGAAAGCCATTCTCAAGGGCGCAATTCACCGCATTTGTCATTACATTTTTTCGCAGGACATTGTATAAGAGCTTCCATTTCTTGGCATACTCGGCCACATGTACAGGCCTTGCTCCCAGCTTTACCCTCAAATTGTGCATCAGCCTGAAGGCCTTTACAAAGCCTTGGTTTCTGGGCATGATTTCATCGAAATCGTACCCATGGATGATTAACAGCCTGTTTCCTATGCTATAAACACTTTTAAAGTTTACCTTTCCAAACCCATTTGTGACAAACCCCTTATCATGATTCCCCTGCACCCAAACAACTCTCTGGCGGAAAGAAAATCTTTTGATAAGATGTAGGATGCTTTGGTGGGGAGGCGCTAATTGTGCTTTGGGATTGTCGATGATATCGCCGTTCAGTATAAGCTCATAATCTTGGGGAATGCTTTTTAGAAAGCGTTCAAATTCCTGATAACAAAAATAGCGCGAACCCAGGTGTAAATCGCTGACAATAATGGCGTTCATTTTAAAACTTTGCCACTCTCTGGGCAAAGAGAGGGTCTTGCAACAACTTCCTGGCAAACTTCAAATATTTGTTCATTATGGCCCTGACTGCAAGTTGCAGAGCATATGATCTTATCGGTTTTTCCAGTAAGTAGTTGATGCCTGAGGAAACGCACATATTGACAATATCATCACTGGCACTCCCGGAGATAATGATGGCGTCATCGTAGGCGGAAGCGAACTTTTCAGCGATGTCATCTAGGAAATGAAATCCGCTTTTTCCGCCAAGAAATACATCAACTATGAAAATTGCAATACCGGTTTCCCGATTTAAGCAATGTTCAATGGCCTCATCAACATCCACAAAACTAATTACATCCCCCCAAATATAAAAACTATTAACGATCTTAAAGACCAGTTCACACACACTGGGATCATCATCAACAATGATTACATCCAATCCATCAGACATGCTTGCATCTCCTTATTTTGGGATAAAATATCACACCGGCCAAATAGCTTGTATATTAGTTCCGGCTCCCTTGGCCGATTTTATTGTAAATGACCCCCCGGAAAGTTCAGCTCGTTCTTTCATGCTGGCCAGTCCGAAGCCTCTCATGGAATGCTTATCATAAACGGTCTCTTCAATATCAAATCCCTGGCCGGTATCGTTAATCGTCAGCTCTATTTTGTCGCCGGTCTTTTTCAGATAAAAACGGATAAGGTCGGCCTGGCTGTATTTGGCGGCATTATTGAAGGCTTCCTGCATGATTCTGTAAATTACCGTTTTCAACGTGGCAGGAATTTCATGCTCATTGACGGTGATCTCTTTTTCAACCCTGATCGTGGAATAGATGCTTTCAAATTCTCTGCAAAACCAGGCAATCGTTGCCAAGATTCCCAAATCGTCCAGAATCGAAGGCCTTAGATCTCGCACGATTCTGCGGACTTCTTCAATGGTTTTTTGGGTCAGGGGGATAATCGATTCCAAGGATTCGAATTTGGAGTAGACCGCTTCTTTACGCAGCTCTTCGAGTGTGTTTTCAACGCTGAATTTGATAGCGCTCAAGGCTTGTCCAATACCGTCGTGGAGTTCCCGGGCAATCCGTTTTCTTTCAGCTTCTTCAGCGGACAGAAGTTGACTGGAAAGTATGCGGAGTTCCTTTTCCGATTTTTGCAAGGCTTCCTCGGTTCGTTTGCTTTCATTTATGTCGAAAAAGACCCCGCTCACATACTCAATCTGACCGTTTTTGTCGCAAAGTATCTGTCCTCTATCCTGCATCCAATGAACTTCCCCGGCTTTGGTTTTGATTCTATATTCTCTCACATATGATTTATCGGTTTTTAGAGCCCTCAAGAAACTGTACCTTGCTGTTTCAAGATCTTCTTTTATTATTAAATCCGACCATTTAATTCTCTTGGAATTAAATTCTTCTTTATTAAATCCTGTTAACAGCTCAATTTTATTATCAACGAACTCAACCGCCCAGTCTTTAAATCCCCGGTATACAATACTTGGAAGATTATTCAGCAGCAACCGGTATTTCTCCTCGCTTTTGCGTAAAGCCTCCTCTCCCTGCTTGCGTTCTGTGATGTCGCTGATAAAACCGACCATGCGGATAGGCGTTCCTTCTTTGTCGTAAATCGCCTGCCCGCGAGAGTGGTGCCAGCGATATTGGCCGACTCTATTGCGATACAAATATTCCACATCGTAGATTTCGCCCTTTTCCAGATGATCGTGTAAGGCATCTAATACACGATTATAATCCCCGAGGTGCAGGTTTGAAGCCCAGGTGCCGAATGATTCCGAAAATTCCGAATCTTGATATCCGAGCAGTTCCCTGAGACGCCGGGAGGCATACAATTTATTGGTGGTGATGTGCCAGTCCCATAAACCGTCTTTGGACCCGCGCACCGCCAGATCGAAACGCTCCTTGCTCACCCGCAGCGCCGTCTCTATTCCTTTGCGCTCTTCTATTTCACGTTTCAGTTGTTCGTTGGCCATCACCAGTTCAGCGGTACGTTCTTTCACGCGATGTTCGAGATCTGAATGGGCCTTGAGAAGTTCCTCCTCGATCAGCTTGCGTTTGGCAATATCACGAATAATTCCAACTGCACACCACTCACCTTGAAGCTTTACGGCAGACAAAGAAAGCTCTACGGGGAATTCCAGGCCATCCTTTCTTAAGGCCGCCAACTCGAGTGTTTTCCCGATTACTTTCCCCCGGCCGGTTTTTTTAAAACGAGCAAATGCTCTGTCAAAGGCGGCAAGATGTCTTGCAGGCATTATCATGTGGTGCAATTGTTTGCCGATGATTTCATTTTTCGAGTAACCGAAAATTCTCTCGGCGGCTTCATTCCAATAGGCAACATTGCCGAAGCTGTCCATCATGATGATTGCATCCTGGGCCGCAGAGCTGATACATTGAAATATCTCTTTATTTTCCCACAGCGCTTTTGCCGATCTTTTACTTGCGTCCAATGCCCGGTGGTTCTGCGGTGCCGGAGCGGCTTTACTTTCTAGTTCTTTCACTTTTAGCTCCAGTTATGCATGAATTTTTACGAGATCATCAATTTTGCGTTTAGAAATATGTCCTCGACCGCTTTATCCCGGAAATTCCACGAAAATTAAAGAAATACAACAATTATGACGGGTTCGCGGCATGTTCGTAGTACCTATAGCTAGTGAACGGTATGGTACTACGAATTAGCATTCCAGACTGGTATAGTCAAAACGTTTTTACCGGCATATTCGAGATCGTCCGGATTTCTGATTATTTCATTTGATGTTGCTGATGGGAATTGGGGATAAAGCAGGACAATGAATCGTATCAGGGGCATGCGAATCATAAATTACGATTTTATAATAATTCATTGACTCTTTTAGCAATTTGGGGTTTTAAATAAATGGCCGTTTCACTATGTTAATAATACGAATTTTCTTTTTTTGAGGCAGAAATTATGGAATGTAAAAAAGAGCAGACTTTAAAATCATGTAACTGCAGTTACGAACCGTGCTCGCGCAAGGGTAATTGCTGTGATTGCTTAAGCTACCACCTAAGGGCGCGGGAGCTTCCGGCTTGCTGTTTTCCAGATGATGCGGAACGGACTTACGACCGGTCTTTTGATCATTTTGTGCGTCTGGTGGCCCAAAAAAGAGTTTAAGGTCATTTGTTACGGTTAAGTTTTTCGGCAAGTCCTCCTCGTCTAAGATACTTTAGATAACACCAATAAGACTCATCACAGCGCTCAACTACAGTCTGCAAATATTTAATATTGGCGACGATCGATTCCTGATACAAGTCCCGATCAAGGTCCCAGCGGTTTTTGAAGTGGGACCGCATGAATGCAGAGACATTGTCGAATCCTTGGCTCAATCTTTGTAGAGCCACGGATTTATAAAAATCTTGAGTTTTTTGAAGCAGTTCCAGCTCTGATCCATATCCCGGCATACCGGCTTCCTCAAATTCCTTAAATAGCAAGAACAGTTTTTCCAAATACTCCCGGTCGGCCATTTGCCCCAAAAGGTCGGCTGACCCCACTATTTTGCCTAAAATCGCAATGTCATTGGAACGACAAGGAATATCCTTAATTTCAAGACTCAGTATTGTGCACATTATGATGTGGGTACAATCTTCACGATCCTGTTCGGAAAAAGATTTTTGGGATAGATATTGTTTCATAAATTGGATGCTGCGCTCCTCGTGGCCGATGGTATATTTGGCCCCGGAGCCGTTTACATCAGAATCGGTCTGGATAAAACCGATGTCATGAAAAATGGCCCCGATCAATCCCAATAAAATAGTTTTTGCAGAAAACGAATGCCCCTCCACAAATGCGCCGTGAATCAGGCGGCCGGCGGCCAGCACAACCGAGTTTGTATGCTCCAGGTCATGATATTTTGTATTGCTGGCCCGATAGCCTGGAAAATCTCCCTCGAACAGCATTTTAATATCGGCATAAATCTGTTCGAGCAGTGCATGATCAAAATCATTAACCATCAGCGCAGCAATGTACTTAAGTTCATTGAGGACACTTTGCGGATTGGTTAAATCGACAAGATCATACAATTTAATGCCTTCTTTTTTCATGCTTTTCTCTTTGATCCGTTGAAAATTACATGCATCCTAATTGAGCGAAAGTTTCTTCATTTGATCAGGATTGCACGGGAGCTAAAAAAACAGTAGGCAACGACGGTATTCGATAACCACAAAGTATCATGCAGAAATCATTAACTCAACTGAATTTTTAAGAAAAATGAGCCATATGCTATTCTCGTTTTCAAATGCACATAAAAATGTGCACAGATTAACAATTTTCTGTGCATTTTCTTTGCATCACTCATAAATTTTAAATCTATACGCAAACAACAAGGAATAATTATATCCAATTGGGGTTGTCGCCAGAGCCCTCGTAACGGGGAGTTTCAAGAAGCCAACCAAAAAATATCCTTTCATCGCCCAATCAATTTTAGGCATATCGCTCTTTTGGCACGGAAATTGAGAGTATAACCACTAAGCTGGTT
>JACNIG010000346.1 GCA_014383215.1 Candidatus Desulfatibia vada
AATTTAAATTAGTATTATAATCTTAGAGGCTTGGTGTCTTGGTGGCTGAACTATTACGTTTTATGTAGCTGCTTCCCAATAACGGTTAGCCCAAGTAAAAGATGACGTCCCCTGACTATAATGAATACCGAGAATTGATCAAAAAAGGGCAGTATATTAAAGCTGTTCACCTTGCTGAGATGGCATATCTGGAAGGGGAAAGGAACAACCCTTTCTGGTTGACTCGACAGGCCGCAGCACTCTCACGAGCCGGCAAATACGACCAGGGATACGACATTGCAAAACAGGCACTGGCACTGAAGCCTTCTAATCCTTATTCCATCCTTGCTGTTGCCGAAGCACTCAGCGGTCTCAATCGCATGGATGAGGCACTCCAGCATTATGAGGAAATCGCCCAAGACCCGAAGCTTTCACTCTATGTCCGGCGAGGGATGCTGTATTGCCTTTCCGAGTTGAAACAGTGGGACCGGATGCTTCAACTTTTAGGCCAGTGGGAAATGCCGCCGGCTGCGAGCTTACAGTGGAAGGTAAAGGTGCTTACAGGCCAAGATCGCCTGCCGGAGGCCATAGAAGCTTGTCGTCAGTGGCTTGAAATAGAGCCTGACAATCGCCAGGGAATGTGGGCGTTAACCGAGCTTGAGATCCAGCGGGACGGTCTCGAAGTGATTATAAAAAAAATGGGAAGACTTGCCAAAATCGACTCGCGGCCTCCGATTTATAAGGAAATTTACGCTTCCTTGTGCCGGCGGGCCGGCAGACCCGAACTGGCCTTAGAACAGTACGAAAAGCTAACGCAGACAGGGACGGACCCCTGGATCCTTCAGCAGCAAGCCTTTGCTCTGAAAAAATCAGGCAAAGAATCGGAAGCTATCCCCATGCTGGAAGAATTACTCAAACTCGATCCAAGGAATTTTTACCTCCATTCCAGCTACATTTCCGCCTGTAAAAAAAGCCGGCAACTTGACAAGGCGTTAGATTTTTACGAAAATTTGGTTGCATTGCATCCGGACGAAAAACCTCTCTACGGCCGGATTAAAAAATTGCAAAAGATGCTGGGAGTCGAAATATGAGCAGATTTCCGCGAATCGGCGATCTGATCGAAGTGCCTCCGGTACAGACTGTTATACGCCTTGAGGAGGGCCGCACTCAATCTGAATCAATTGCCAATACCTTCGTCTTTACCGATGAGGTCACGTCCCATTTTGCGATTCTGGCCGATGCGCTGCTGAAGGACCACGGCCGGGGATTTTTTCTGCAGGGCGATTTTGGGTCAGGCAAATCCCATTTTTTGGCTACCCTTACGGCCTGGCTCCAAGACAATCCGGGGGCTGAAGTGCTGTCAGAACATCACGGCGGACTTCGCCGGGTTAAAGCCTCCGGGCGCAGTTTCTTAACGGTTGGTGTTTCCCTGGTAAATTACAGAGCTTCAACTCCCCTTGAACGCATCCTCGTGGAGGCAATCGAGACTGGTCTGGCTTCACACGGCATCAAGATACAGTTAACACCTCTGTCTGCATTCCTAAGACACTTTAAAACGCTGCTTGAAAACAGGGATCTGGCATCCGCCTTTGCAAAACAGGAGGGTATATTGCCGGATGACCCGGAGCATATCGATGCATTCATGGGTACAAACCCCCGCCAGGCCTACACAGCAGGGATACGCTTCATGAAGAGTCTCGGCATGGAAGCGCCGGAGGCCCTGGTTGAAGACCGGCATGAAACCTTTGCACGGGTTTTGAAGGCGATGCGTGAGGCCGGATTCGACGGGCTGGTAATCTTAATTGACGAACTTTCCGAATATTTTCGTTCCAAACCGGATGCGCGGGGACTAAACGAAGATGCTCGAACGTTGCAACTGATCGGCGAAATTGCCGGTGGCGAACCGGTCTGGATCATTGCTGCCGTGCAGGAAAGCATCGAACGCACCGGCGACATTTCCCAGGTTACTTTTCAAAAAATCAAAGACCGTTTTCCAATAAAGTTTGCCCTTTCCACCTTGCATATCAAAGCACTTATCTCCGGGCGCCTTGTTAAAAAGAGACCGGGATCCGGTGAGACGCTTCACAGTATTTACGAATATTTTCAAAGACAGTTTCCTTCCTTTCGATGGCGCTTTGAGGATTTTCAGGCGACCTATCCGGTTCATCCTGTAACCATTGCACTCCTTGACGGCCTGGGAGACCTTTTTTCAGAGCACAGAGGAATCGTCGATTTTGTTCACAGCCGGCTGGCAGGCGATGAGACCAGACAGATATCAGGTATTCTTGACCGGCCGGCCTATGAGCTCTTAGGGCCTGACAGCATTTATGAACATTTTGCTCAAAGGATGGCCGAGTTTTCAGGGTTTCATGTCTATCCAAGACACGTGATCCCTCACCTTGATGACGTGATTGAGCACACAATCGATGAAGAAGACAGGGTCCTTGCTCGCAGAATCATACGGATTCTGGTGCTTTACAGGATTCATCCAACCGCCGAGATCCCCACCGTGAAGGAAATAACGGAACAGGTTGCCTGTGCCCTTGCCGATCAAGACCCAAGCTTGAATGTTCAGTTTGTGGCCGAGGGAATTCTGGACCTTCTGGTTGAAAAAAGCAAATTTCTTGTTAAACATCCTTCAGAAAGCAAAGATCCTCTTGATGCCGTGTATGAAGTCTTAACCGAAGAAGATCCGGCCAAAACGCTAAAGGCAAGGATTTTAAGAGCGGCTTCGGAGGTTCCTGCTGATGACTCCCGTTTACTGACAACTGTGTTTGCCAAGTTGCCTGAATCGGCATCATGGCCCGGACCCGGATTTTGGGAGCAGGGGATTACTCGAATCGTTAATTGGCGCCGAAGTGCCCGGCGGGCTTTTGTTGCTTTTTTAACCCGTGGAGAAGAAGCTTCTCTAAGAGATCGGCTAAGGCGGGTCTTATCTGAAAAAGAGGCGGATTTTGTTTTTATCATAAGCCTTGGAACCATTGATTTTAGGATGGAGCATACCGCCGTGTGGGCAGTTTCTCTTTCTATGAATGAAACAGACCGTTCGATTCTCCACGAGTTTTTGGCGACCCAACAGATTGCCTCAGGGCTGCGGCCGTCGAATCCTGCGGATGCCCCGCTGATTGAGGCGGCCGGGGAAGCTATTGAAAGACTTAAGGCCGCAGCCTACCAGGCTGCCTTGAATGTCTTTTATGCCGGGGCCTTCACAGATTCAAGACTTACGGTGGAACCGATAATTCGTCAGATGAAGCGGTTTGACGGGCTCCTCGATGAAGCCGGAGGAATTTTGTTAGAGGAACGCTATCCGGGATACAGGGAAATTGCGCCCAGCAAGGTCTCCCCCTCTCCACGGTTATATCAACGCCTTCTGGATGAATTTGTTTTACCGGGAAGCATGAGTCTGCGCCAGGCACATTCCCAGGGATTAAATGATGCCATCGAAGGGCTGGCAACCCCTCTCGGACTGGTGGAGCTGCGGTCAGGATCTTACATTTTTGCGCCTGATCCTGAAAAGCATTCCCTCCTTTCAACGGTATTCAGCCTGATCAACAGTGCCGGAGAGACTCAGTTTTCAGATGTGCTGCATTCTTTGGGTACCGGCAGGTTTGGGCTTCCTGATGATACTGCATATTTTTTGCTTTCAGCTCTTGCGTATGGCGGACTGATAACTCTGCTTAAAAACGGTCGTGCCATGCCGATGGAATTTTTGAATCTTGCAATGGTTAAGAATGCCGATGCGCTGGCTCCCGGGGAAGTGATCGGGAAATACGACCGGGAAACCCTCATTAATGAATGTCCCTTTCTTGCTCCTGCGGGCGGGTGGGACTCCTTCGGATTAAGGCAGCAGCGTGAAGCCTGGCAAGCGGTAATTAAATTTCGTGACTGGGCTGCCAAAACTGTTTCCAGTGTGGATAAACGTCTTTCCGGTTTTGCGGAATTCTCTGCCTTTGAAGCTTTTGATCTGGGATCTTTACAGTCTCAGCTTGATGCATTGCTGTCTCTGGGCAATGAAATCAAGGTGTCCTATCCTGCCCGGGAAGGGCTTGAGCGCTTTTTGAAAGCTTGGCGCGGCTATGGATTTACTTCACATAATATTGAATTTATAAAGAAAACAAAAACATTTCTCTTTCAACAGGCGGAACAGTTTGTGTTTGTGAATCATTATATCCGGCATACGGCTGTAGATCGGGGCTGCTTGGCTGACAAAGATATCGAGGAACTAAAAGATAAAGTGAGACATTTGCTGGACCATCCGCATGATCTTATCATCAATGATGACGCTTCGCAGCTAAAAGATATATTCGATCGATTTCGGACAGTCTATGCGGATTTTTACATCAAAAACCACAACGAACATTACAAACATTTTATAAAAAAGCCTTTTTCAAGATTTGGCAAAAGAGCGGTAGTCTTGCTAAAACGCCTTGTATCGATTGAGATTCTGGACCGTCCCCCTGGGTTGGAGGCGCTCTTGCGGGAACTGCAAGCCCCCGAAGTTGCTGTATGCCGTAGAAATCTTTCCGAGGAATTGCTGCGTTCACCTGTATGTAATTGCGCTTTTATCCCGGGTGAAACACCAACATTTGCGCAAACCAAAGATCCCGAGGAAGCTATAGAGAAATGTCTCGATGAATATCTTCTTATTCTTAAAAAACCGGAAGTTAGAGAAGCGATTTCCGCCCGGATATTTGCCCTTGCCGATGCTGATCCGGATACAACCAAACGGCTTCGCAGTATGATTTCGCTTCTTGAGGACACGCTATCCTCTGCTGTTGCCCTGCTTGACATATTGGACGATGTTACGGCCCAAGAAGTTGGCAAAGCTTTAGCCGGTCGGGTTAAGATTGAAAGGCGCGGCTTGAAAGATCTAGATTCCCATCTCGGCGGACGGAGGCTGACCCCCAATCAGGTTAATGAAATCATAAAAGAGTGGATCTGTACCACATCTGACAATACGGTGATTGCCATTGAAGATGATCGCGATATCTCATCCGGCGGCAGCGATCGCTCTCTTTTGTGGTGGTCAAAAATGCATCCGGCGCTTTTTAAAGAGGATGTCCATTTTGAAAGCCGGGACCTGGAAGACTCCTTAGAACGGCAGTTTCCTTCCATGCAACTTAAAGATACACTAAAACGCCTGGATGACGGTGGTATTTTAGCGTTTATAAAAAATGAGCCTTTTCACACCAAGGCGATTCGCACGGCCTGGCTTTTGCTGGCAGAGCGTATCCTTGCTAAAGCGCCCTGGCCGGATCAGGCCGCACTCGATTGCCGGCATGTGGATCGGGGAATTGCCGTCAAAATCCAAGAACGTTTAAGCGTGCTGAATACCATTTCATCGCTTTGGAAGGCTTCCTTTCCCGCTGCCCTGGGAGTTCGCATCCCGCTTTCCGGTATATCGGTCGATTCCTGGGTTACCGAAGAGTTGCGTTCGTTGGTTTTTGAAACATTGCGCCAAGTGGCACAACGGGGGGATGAATGGCTTTTCACACTGCCGGCCGTTGAACCGATTGAGCTGTCCGATCATCCGGTCGTGTTGATTATTGACGGTATCTCGCCGGATGTCTGGCTTGAAGCTACGGAGACTCTGGGCGGCAAGATCGGTGACGGCTCGCCGGCATGGTTTCGGCTTGAGGCGGCTGCAAAAACCGCGGCTGCCGTTGGTGCACTTTTCGGCTTTGACCAAGACGCCATGGATGAGTTTAATGCTCGGTGCATACCTTATCATCACGTTAAGGGAAATGAGCAGCATGGTTTGGCCGACCTTCTGCCCGAATTTCCTGAAAAAACAGCGGTGGTTATCAGGGTTGGTCTGGTCGATGAGGGCGCTCATGCCGGATTTTTGCGTCTTGCCGAGATACCGGGAGTGCTTTGCTCTTTTTTGGAAAGAGAATTGCCCCGCCTGCAGAAGATATGTGCCGCACAGAAACGACGGTTGATCGTAACCACGGATCACGGCTTTTCCCTTACACGCAAGGGGCTTTCCCACGGCACGGGCGGGGTGTTCGAGCAGGCCATATTGCGTGCCGAATGGGGAATCGAGTGAAACCTTGAGATTGTGTTCTCGAAAAATATTACAGTAACTTTCCACCGTTATTGTGCAAGGAGGTCTGTATGAAATTCAAATCTTTAGCAGTCTTAGCTTTAAT
>JACNIG010000131.1 GCA_014383215.1 Candidatus Desulfatibia vada
GCTCCGCAAGCCTTTTATTACTTGTAAGGTCAGGTTTTTATGCAACCAGAGGGTAACCATAGCAAAAGGTGATGGTTACGCTTGGCAGCCTTGAATAATCTTAGCAGATGTGCCATGCTGGACTTATGCACGTATCCCTTTCCGGGGATGCTGGCAGATGGACCAAAGAAATCCTGACCATATTGTTTCATTTCTCAAGGCCAAAATCGTATATTGTAAAGAGATTGATGTAAGCCCCGATTTTCCTTGACAGAAGACGTTTTTTGTCATTTCATGAGCTACAGGTAGGTATTCCAACCAACCATTCAACCTCTATCCAGGAGGTTACCTAATGAAAAAAAACCTCAAAATGTATATGACCTGCTCCTAATAGGCATAGTTTGCCTGTTGGGAGCATCATGATCCAACAAATGAAATTAGCCTTCTGAAAAGAGACTGTTCGTTCTATTGGGACGTAAAATAGCTTCTCTTCTGATTAAGAAAATCAACAAGCTTGAGTTTTTATAGAAAAGGAGGTGTATCATGTTTAAAAAGGCAATGCTTTTTTTAGCATCTTTTTTGTTGGCCTCGACTTTTGCTTATGCAGAAAAAAAATTCACCGTATCAGGAGAAGTGACTTTTCAATATGATGGGAACGTATATATATGTCTACTTACTATGGAAGAATTTCGAGATTTCAATATCCCAGGGCATGAACTATCACAATCACCATGTAAAGTTATACAAATGAATACTGATCTGAAAAAAGTAGGAAAAGTATCGTTTACGTTTGATAACATACCGAAAGGAACCTATTGCGTTTTTACGTATCAAGATGTCAATATGAATGGAAAAACGGACTTTGAAAATTATGCTCTTAGTGAGCCCTGGGGCAGTTATAAGGAAAATATGTCAAATATGCCAGTTTGGGGGGTGGTTAAATTTGATTTAGAGAAAGACATCACCGGAATTAAGATTGCAATGTAAGGTGGTTTTGAAGATTACTCCTGGAATTTCAAAAGGCCAAAAAACAGATGGCTGCCAAACCTAATCTTGACTATTTTCGGAGGATTTGAGAGGCTTACTTTATGCACGTACGTCTCACATTAGGGTTCGGTCAGATTCCAACAATTAATCTACCAATTTTCAGTAATCTTGCTCGATTTTAATGATTATTTATAAGACATATTTTTTTGTGACGAAAAGGGCTTGGGCGGTGTATATCCGCTTACAGCGGGAAGGAGTTTTTTCAAAAGGACCAGAATCCATCAGAGTGAGTATCATTTCATTAAAAAGGAGGCTAAAATGATTAATGTATTTACAAAAACAGTTTTTTTGTTGTTGGCTTTTTCCTTCACCCTATATCTCGGTTGTAGCAGCGACGATACGGACGTTAACCTCGCCAACCAGTTGCTGGAAAAAGCTTATCAGAGTTATCTGGACGGCGACCCTTCTCAGGCATTGACGGATGTAAATGCTTCGCTTGAATATGAGGTGACAAGCGAGGCGCTGGCATTCAAGTCTCAGGTTGAATATGTGCTGGGCGACCGGACGGCGGCCTATGGCACGCTCTCTACATTTGAGGCATTGTATCCAGATGATGGAAGGGACGACCTTCTCAGGGCATACTTTCTATCAAAGGACTCCGGAGATTGCGACCAGATATTAGGCAATTTGGAGACTGCACTGAATGAAAATTACGCTGATATGTCTTGTGAGTCCTATTGGGAAATGGTTGAAACAGAGGAGGGTTTTTCTTATTTCAGAGATAGCTGTCCAACCCAATATGCCACGCTTGAAGAGATGAAGACTGACTGCCCTTCTGAAGAAACGCCGGGAGCATGCAAAGAAAACAAAACAAAGTTCGAACCAAAATGGTATGGTCCTAAATTGTGGATTAATAACAGCGAGGTGCAAAAATTGCATGAAAAGCAATTCGTAATAAGCCTGGTAGTGCGATTTCTACCACAACCTGCTGCAGGGATTATTTCTGCGGCGATTTCCGCAAGGGCCGCCGAAATAAGGGGAAGAAACAAGGGTTGTGGTGTCGTGCTGAACTGGACATGGATAAATTTCCCGAGCATTACATTTTGGGTGACAGTGCAAAAATGATGTATGCTTGCCACGATCAAACCCTTGCTTTTTTTGAATTGATAAACTCAAGTTCCTCTCAATGGAAAGAGGTTATCACATGAGGATAAATGCTTTCTTGATAAAGTGCCGTATCTTTTTTTCATTTCTGGTGCTGTTGGCCTGTTTAAACCTGGGTACCGGCTGTGACGACACTTCCAGCAGTCCTTCCAGTAACTCCGCCAACGGCACCGTATCAGGAACAATCGTCGGTGTAGACCCGTCGGGCGCAGAGGTTTCACTGCTGGACAGTTTAGGTGAAGAACTGGCCAGAAGCACAATGCCACTTTCGTCAGACGGCATCTATCATCTTCAATTGCACACCCCCATGCCGGGTTCCGAGTATCTGATCGTCCGAGTCACGCAAAACGGGCGTTCCCTGCGAGCCATGGTCACGGGATTTTCCAACGGCAGCGACTACGCGGAAAATGACACCTTTATCTCGCCGACCACTGAGGCGGCCGTTCGGCTCTGCACCCTGGGTCAGGATGTGAGCATCTACGATTATGCCCTGTTTTTAAGGAGCTGCGTCGACGGCAGATTTAAAGTCAATCTGCCGGATTCTGCCCTTTTTCCATACCGGGAGATTATGGGTGAGCTTTCCGAAGCCATAGCCGCCTATTTTGACGGGGATACGGACGTTCTTCCCAATGAAGACCAGATTGCGCAGATGATTATTTCGTCCAACAACCTGCTCGGGCTCTCGCTGCCAGCCAATATGCCATCCAATTCCGAGGTACGGCGCGCCGTCATGACGCCGGATGGAAACGCGCAACTGATCATCGGCTACGACCCCAAAGAATCCAGTTTGACCTCTGTTCCCATTCAGGTGACGGCATCCTCCCATGAGGACGGCAGTTTTCGATGGAACGTATACCAGGTGGATCTGGGGAACAATATTCTGAAGTCCGCACACATAAGCACCATTGAAAAGCATCCCATCGGCGCTACCGCCATATTGCACCTTTCTTCTTCAGACACGGCCCCGCAGATCGCCTCTCCCAATACGATGATGGATGAGATCAGCGGAACCATTGAGGTGGTCACCAGCAATGTCAGTTCACTGATTGACCCCGATCGTTGCGGCCTTGCGGTTCAGGAAGACAACGTTACCGCCCCCTTTGTCACCACTTTCAACCAGGATGTCCACGCAAGTTCGGTGGCGATCCGCCTGGGCCTTCAACCGGTCGGCGGAAAAACCATCCCTTTGGAAACCATTCCCGTCGACACGGGCAAAGTGTTTACCAGCAAGGTCATGGATCTGACTCAGGCGGCCCATCAGGACAAACTGATCATAGCATCCATTGCCGCGGGCTCAACAGTGCTCTACGCGGTGGAAGATTTTATCGACCTGACCCGGTATCAGCCTGAGGCCCCCATGCTGGTCAGCTATGCCCTTCGCCGGACACGGGCAAACAGCGATGATATGTACAACAACCTTTTGAACAGCCATGACGTAAACATTCAGCCGGTGGATGCGGGCAATGTCTATTCCCACTATATTCTAGACCTGGACAGGCTGCTTCGGTCACAGGCCATTTCCGGCTGGAAAAACACCCGGTACGGCAGCGATCCGCCGGGTGACGGGCATGGACGGATTCCCCTGATTTTCGTACACGGATGGCAGGGTGATGTGGACTATCGCAGTGCCGCCAGGCTCAGCGACTGGAAGCATTCGCCCGTCCTGAACCTTTATGGTTTCATCAGTTTTTACATGGGTTCGCCGGAACTGAATCGGAAATATCACATTTATCTCATGCACTGGCCAAGCTACAAACATATCCATTTCAGCGGCAAACTGTTCAGTCGACTGCTTCACGACGTTCAGGTGAATCATCCGGAAACCGATCTGGGCATGGGAATGAACGATCCGCAGACCGGCGTGGTGGTATTGACCCATTCCACCGGTGGGTTGATCACCCGCAACGCCATTGAAACCCACCTGGTCTTTGCCGGCGAAAGCTCGAAATACGGCCTCCTGCGTAAAGCCATTCTGCTGGCAAGCCCCAACCACGGCACGCCCATGGCCGTGAACACATGGCCCAACAATTGGAGAAGAATCACTAAAATGGATGTGGGTACTCAGGCCACCGCCGACCTGGAGTGGGATTCATTTGACGACAAAAGCAATCTTTATTTCTCCCTGGGCGCCGGCCTGGTGGGACATCACTACCGGTATAAGCGGGACCGGTCCGAGAGCCGCTGGCCGGTGGATCACGAAAATGTTCGCGAATTTGATCTGCACTACCTGAACAAACTGGGAAACATGAAGGCCGCCACCTATAACCCATGGCTGCTCTGGTTTACCCGGAATTTCTCCGTCCTCAAAGACGTGCTGTGGTCAAAATATATTCTCTACAGCGGCTGGACCCGAATCATCGGGGATTCAGGAAACTTCGTTTACAACAGTCCGTCACTGGGTTACACCCAGACCATCATCGCCATGGCGGGGTATCACAATGATTCGGTCCTGCCCGTCTGCTCCAACCTCATGGCCACCGGCACCGGCGAGAAAGGGTTTTATCTCCCTGCCCCGGATCCCCGAATCGCCATCTCTCAGAACTGGTATCCCGATTCCACGCTGTATGGCTTTAAAAACAAGGACGACTGGAATGTCATCGTCATTGGTAATGCAAAGGACCACCCGCTGGGCGTACCCTTTCGAATTCTCTGGGACTATGACCACATTCAGATTCGCGCCGGGGCGCTGAGCAAGGTCAGTTTGAGCGATCTGAGTCGGCTCATCGATGAACCTGTGAATACGGATGTGGTGGTTTCAGATGATTTCTGGAAAGATTCCTGGCGGGCCGGTTATCTGCGAGGCGCCGTGACCTATAACACGGGCCAGACCCCATCGGATGAGGCGCTTCGAAAAATGACCAATCGTCTCAAGACGGACCCGCTTTTCCTAATTTTTGAAAAGGATCTGCTGGATGTGGAAAAATATGGGATGTGACCCGAAGTCCGTTCATTTCCTTATCGTTTCCTTTTTATCGGTCATTTGC
Organism: Candidatus Desulfatibia vada; assembly: GCA_014383215.1. GTDB lineage: Bacteria > Desulfobacterota > Desulfobacteria > Desulfobacterales > UBA11574 > Desulfatibia_A > Desulfatibia_A vada. Next base: position 5,115 of record JACNIG010000131.1, read on the forward strand.
TCAATCAATTTTCTCACAAGATAGCCAAACACTATCGATGTGTCCAGGCATTATATGTGTATTGAGGGTGATATTGTGTGCCAAGCATCGTCTTGTATTTATACGCATCCACAAGGACCTGATTTTTTAAAATTTTGCTGAATTCTTCCTTTTCAATTCATAGGTCGGATATCTCATCCAACGAAGATTGAATTTGCCATTTCGCTCATTTTCCAATACCCTACATCTCGTGGTCGAGCCGTCTTCAGACTGTTAATCCAAAAGTGAAGCTTTCCTATATGATAGTTGAATTTTGACCCGCACCGGAAACGCTGAAGAGTACATCTGGTAGTTATAACCTGTTGGATGGCTAGAAAGCTGCTTTTTTTCCTCAGACCCCTTATTCATCTGCTAATTTCCGCGAAAATCGCCAAATACCAAATCAAATCCCTTGAATTTCCTCAAAACATCCAGTAATCTCTCCTATCATGCTAACCAAAATCATATCAGGCGGCCAAACCGGGGCAGATAGGGCAGCCCTTGCTGTGGCCATTGAATTTGACACCCCCCATGTTGATTGGATACCCGAGGGTCGAAAAACTGAAGACAATCGATAATTTTCAACGGAGACAACATTAATCCCATGAAACTCATCGAATATTATACCGTAAACCAAGTGGCGGAGTTCTTTCGTGTCTCGAGATTTTGCATAGTCAATGAGATCCGCAAAGGAATGATCGAGGCCGAACGCTTTGGCCGAAAGAAAGTCGTGATCCATAAAACTCAGGTTGAGCGACTGAAGACGCATCGGAAAACCCGCAGGGTAAGGGTCAAGACGCTGCCGCTTAAACCCGGTGAGTATTATGATATAGACCAGGGAGCAAAAGCCCTTGGAATTACGCCAAGTATTATTTATGCCGCCATCGACCTCGGCAAAACCAATTGTTGACTATTTTAAGAGGATTTGCGATGCTAACATTATGCACGTTATGTTGCCGGTTAGTTTATGTTGTGTGATTTGGTTCTTTTCATTTT
>JACNIG010000222.1 GCA_014383215.1 Candidatus Desulfatibia vada
TGCCTTGGAGTTTTGTGTCTAAAATCACAAATTTCAAGCACCAAATTACAAATAAGTTTCAAATTCCAATATTCAATCGTTCGACCTCGAGGCTCTCGACAAGTGACCAAACCTTCCAGGACGAGACATTGTTTGGATTTTTGAATTTAGGTTATTGTGATTTGTTTGATTTTTGATATTTGTTATTTGGGATTTAACTTACTATATTTTGAGGAATTAGCCCATAAAGACCGAAACTACATCTTTGCGCGCGTCGGCATGCTGCAGGGTAACCTGAATCAGGTCTTCGGGTTTTAAACTTATACCGCTCGAATGCGCCAGATCACATTCCAGCACATATTCCGTCAGCAGTATCCTGTAATTGCTTCGGCGTTTAAACAGGACAATGGCCTCTTCTTTTTGGCCGATTCTTTTTTCAAGGTACTTCAACAACCAGTATCTGTTGCGGTTGTATTGAATTCTTGACACATCGCCCATCGGCTGGCCCAGCATCTGAATGATATGATCCATCTCTTTTTCCGAATAAGGCTCTTCCAGACTGAGAACCGCCCTTATCTGCCGCTGGGTGGCAAGATCAAAATATTTCCGGATGGGAGAAGTAGCCGTGACATAGGCATTCAGCCCCAATCCGGAATGATGTTCGGGCCGGTAGTTCAGTACAAAACGGCTTAGAAACCTGCGCTGCATATAGTTTTCAAAAATAGTGCCCTCATTGCCCTTATAGAGGCGTTCCCTGGGAGCATTTTGAGACCGGTAAACGGCCGGCATATCATTTGCTTTAAGGAATTTGGCCATCAACCAGTTGGCCATGATCATTATTTCCGCAACCAGCATTCTTCCGGGGCTTTCCCTGTTAATGCGGCTGACAGTGGCTTCACCGTCTTCATTGATCCAGACATGGATGTCCGGCAGGTTTATTTGAACGGCACCGCCGTCAAACCTTTTTTGGCGGAACGATTCGGCAATATCGCGCAAGATAATGATTTTGTTGTTATCCGCTGCCATCAGATTGACATCGTAATAGGTACACTGGTCCTGTACCCTGATAATGCTCGCGAAAATTTCATAATCGATGATTTCAAAATACCGCCTTAAATTTACCATGATACTGATGGCAGGACGCAATTCCCCGGCTCTCAGACTGCAAAGATTTTCAGCCAGGCCGGAGGGGAGCATCGGTATTTTCTGATCCGGCATATAAATGGAACTTCCGCGCTCAAAAGCTTCCCGATCAATCACATCCCCTTTTTTGATATAATGCCCCACATCAACAATATGAATACCAAGTCTGTAATGATCACCCTTATCTTCGATACTGATAGCATCATCATAATCAAGGGTTCCCTGACCGTCTATGGTCATGATGGGAAGCATGGTCAGGTCTTTACGACTGTTGCCGGCAAACGCCGGTGACTTCGAGTTGATCAGTTTGGTCGCGCTCTCTGTAACCTCATCGGAAAAAACAGCGGGTATATTGTATCGATATAGATCGATGTTTTCATTTTTGTCAAAGACTCCCAGTTTTACCAGGATCTGAAACAAGCCTTCGGCAGCATCGATTCCGGCCCCGTCCAGTATGGCTTTGCCAATGTTATAATGCTCGCTTTCCTTTTCAAAAATATAATATGATTTCAGGACAGTTATAATTTCAGATTTGTCCTGGACCAAGTCTACCTGATTGCCCACCAGTATGTTTGTTAACCAATCGCTTCCCTCGGCGATGATCCGATTTCTGCGGGCGGCTTCTTTCTGCTGGGCAACTTTGCGCTGGAGCAGTTCTTCTGAAATCGGGAAAAAGCTGTTCTGGTTAAATTTAAAAAAGAGTCTATTTTCAAAAAATGCTCTTATTACGGCAGATTCGTGGTCGTAAGTCGGGTTGTTCGGGAAACAGAATGCGGTCATGGTTTCAAGGTCGATCCATTCCTGCTCCGTATTTAGGGCTTCCCACAACTCTTTGACATCAACATCGGCACTTAAAGCTTTGCGCTGGTTTGCGATTTTATTTAACCTATCGACAATCCTGGTTCTGCCCATGGACAGTTCCAGGCGCATGTTGCATTTGTGAGACAGGCGGCTTTGCGAAAGGTTGACTTCCCGATTGGTTTCGGCAAGCAGCCTGAGTCTCTGTTTCTTGACTTCCAGGACAACCGCACATATTATTTTCTGGCGGTCTATATATTCAACAATATTTCCTGATTCCATAACCCGGCATCATAACAACCGCCATTGTGAAAGTCAATGTCGGGGAAAAGTTGCTTTTAGGTTGCGATAATTATATAACTTTATGAAAATAATCGAAAAACAATAACCTAAAACCTAACACTTTATAAGCTTTAGGCTTATAAAAGCCTAAAGCGTGCTGAATTCGACTTTTTACGAATTCAGCATTAGGGCGTTAATGAAATCCTTTTATTTAATAAAACCGTATCTTCAGGAAAACCGATTACGGATTGTCCTGGGAATCATCTGTTTGATCACCGTCGATTTCCTGCAGCTTTTCATCCCCCGCGTCATCAAATGGGCTATTGACGATCTTGCCGCCCTGCAGACCGACCTGATTAAACTGTTAGCCTATGCCCTTTATATCGTAGGGATTGCCGTCCTGATAGGTCTTTTCCGATACGTATGGCGACGTTGCCTCATGGGCACATCGCGCCGGGTCGAAGAAGGCCTGCGCAACAGACTTTTTGCTCATATTCAAACCCTTTCGGCCCCATATTTCGATAAAACCAGGACCGGCGACCTGATGGCCCATGCCACCAATGATATTCAACATGTTCGTATGGCTACCGGTATGGGCATGGTGGCGCTAACCGACGCTATTGTGCTGGGGACGGCAGCAATCGGTTTTATGGCCTATATCAATATCAGGCTGACGGTTTTTGTTCTCATACCCATGCCTTTGATTATTGTGAGCGCACGGTTTTTCAGTAAAAAGATGCACCGGATGTATGGGGAGGTGCAAAAGGCATTTTCAGATTTAACCGAAGTTACCAGAGAGCGGTTTGCAGGTATCCGCGTCATAAAGGCATATTGCCGGGAAAAAGATTCTGCTGCAAGACTTGAAACCAAATCAAGGGATTATATCGATAAAAATCTGAGGCTGGTCAGGATTACCGGCTCTTTTTTCCCCCTGATGGTTTTGCTTTCAAACTTAAGCCTGGCCATCATTCTTTTTTATGGGGGGCGTCAAACCATCAATTTTACCATCACCCCCGGAGATTTTGTGGCGTTTATCGCTTATCTGGGTCTTCTAACCTGGCCCATGATGGCCATCGGGTGGGTCACAAACCTTATCCAGCGGGGGAAAGCTTCTCTTGACAGGATCGATAAGATCATAAAAACAGAACCTGAAATTGACGATATACCGGACGCAAGGCCCATCAAAAAGACCCGGGGCGGCCTTGTTTTTGAAAATGTCGCCTTCTCATATGGGCTTGAAGCTGCCGGTCCTGACCTTAGCCCGGTTTTAACTGCAATCGATATTAACCTCGACCATGGCAAGATTTTAGGTGTCGTTGGTCCTCCCGGAAGCGGCAAAACAACCCTTTTGCAACTCATACCAAGGATTTACGATGTCTCACAGGGGCGCATTCTGATAGACGGCATCGACATTAGAACAATACAGCTGGCCGATCTCAGATCCCTGATCGCTTTCATGTCACAGGAGCCTTTTTTATTTGCCGGCACCATCCGGGAAAACATTACCTTCGGTGCTGATGCAAAAGAGGCGGAATTAATCCGGTCGACGGAAAGAGCAGTCCTTTATGATACCATCCAATCATTTCCCGAAGGCTTTGATACCGTGGTCGGTGAAAAGGGAGTCATTCTTTCCGGTGGCCAGAAACAGCGTGTTGCCCTGGCCCGTGCCCTGCTGAATGAGGCCGGCATTGTGATCCTGGACGACCCCATCAGCCAGGTGGATATGGAAACCGGCCGTGACATTATCAAGACCGTCAGATCCATGGCCGACAACAGAACCATTATTATTGCCTCCCATCGAATTTCTGCAGTCCGTTTTGCGGATCATATCATCGCCCTTGACAGGGGGCGTATTGTGGAATCCGGAACGCATACTCAATTGATGGCAAACGATCAGTACTATGCCAAAATATTTCGCCTCCAGGAAATAGAGGAGGAATTTATTAATGCAGACTGATTTTGGTTATTTTGAGGAAAAGCAGCTTGGCAAACCTTATGATATAAAATTGTTAAGGCGCTTGTATCCGTATGCGAGGTCTTACAAACTGCTCCTGTGCTTATCAATTGTTTTCATTGTTGTTATCACCCTGCTGGACCTTTCTCTGCCTTATCTTACCAAGATTGCTATCGACCGCTATATCGTGCCACAGGCAGAACCGGTGCAAGGTATTGGTCGGGATGTGACTGATAGTAACGTCAGATATCTGCGGGCTGATCTGACGGATGCCAAAGTTGAGGCTATTGTCCAAAAATATGCAGACATCTTCAAAAGATACGAATCATTTGCCCTCGTTAAATTAGACGATCTTGAGCAATTAGAAAAAAAAGAACTGGCTGTGCTGCGCCGTAACGACCTGGCCGGGGTTAGCATGATTGCCGCTTATTTTCTCGTGATTGTGCTGGTGACGTTTGTTCTCAACTTTGTGCAGGTTATGGTGATGGAATATACGGGGCAGATGATCATGCATGATCTGAGGGTGCGCCTGTTTGAGCATATCCAGAGCCTGTCGGTTGCATTTTTTACCCATAATCCCGTGGGCCGTCTTGTCACCCGGGTAACCAACGATATTCAAAACATGCACGAACTGTTCACGTCCGTGATTGTATTTGTTTTCAAGGATCTTTTTTTGCTTCTGGGAATCACCGTTGTTCTTTTAGGCATCAACTGGCAACTGGCACTTATTTCTTTTATGGTGCTCCCGGTTGTGCTGCTGGCGTCCATTCATTTTGCCGGTCAGGCCCGGGAAGCTTTCAGAGTTCTCAGGATCAAGGTTGCCGAGATTAATACCAAGTTTTCGGAAACCATCGGCGGCATAAAGGTTATCCAGCTCTTTTTGCAGGAAAAGGGGAATTACCGGGATTTTTCCAAACTGAATCATGAAAACTATCTGGCCGGTATGCAACAGGTCCATGTTTTTGCAGTCTTTATGCCGGTTATAGAACTTCTGGGAGCGGTAACCATAGCGATCGTAATCTATTACGGCGGCGGCAGAGTGCTTACCGGTAGTATCAGCCTCGGAGCGCTGGTTGCCTTTATTTCCTATATGAGAATGTTTTTCAGGCCCATTCGAGACATCGCTGAAAAATATAATATCATGCAAAATGCCATGGCATCGGCTGAAAGAATTTTTTTAATTTTAGACAGTACTGAAAGGCTGCCGCAGCCTGTATTGGCAGTCGAGGGCGTATCAACATCCGGCCTTAAAACCCAAACTGTTGCAAGTGCGCCGGATAACATTACCCAAATTGCTTTAAAAGATGTTTCCCTTGCATATATAGAAGGTGAAACCGTACTTAAACGAGTCTCTTTCCGAGTTTCAGCCGGCGAAACTGTTGCTTTGGTGGGACCGACCGGCTCGGGGAAAACATCGATTATAAACCTTATTACCCGGTTTTATGATCCCACATCAGGCCAGGTGCTGGTAAACGGCATAGATATCAAAAACATACACACCTCTGCATTAAGGGAGAAAATGGCCCTGGTTATGCAGGATCCTTTTCTATTTTCCGAAACTATACGTGACAATATTACACTGGGCAAAGACGGCGTTTTGGAAAAAAAGATACAGCAGCTTGTCGAGGACTCAAACTGCAAAATCCTCATCGACAGATTACCCCGCGGTCTTGATACCGTTCTTGCTGAAGGCGGGATGTCAATTTCAAGCGGAGAACGGCAGCTTATATCGATTGCACGGGCCTTGGCTCGCAACCCTGACCTTATTATTTTAGACGAAGCCACTTCATATATCGATTCGTCCACAGAACTTAAAATCCAGGAAGCTCTTTTTAACCTGATGGCCAACCGCACATCCATTATTGTCGCCCATCGACTTTCAACCGCCCGGGGGGCCGACCGGATTATCGTGCTCAACAGAGGCCGGATCATCGAAACCGGGACTCACAACGAACTGATGCAAC
>JACNIG010000160.1 GCA_014383215.1 Candidatus Desulfatibia vada
TACACTATGTCCTAACTAAAGTCAACTATTATTTTTGATGGCCGAAAGTCATGTAGTGATAATCTTTTCATATGTTACAGCATCACCAAAAGATGGGATAACGGCTTCGACCACCCTGGCCATGTATTCACAGGGGATTCAGTGCTGCCCTTCGTGTAACACTTCTATGTGTATCGGCTTCATTTCATGCACTCCACCAAGGTCTTTACATAATATATTTATGGGATTTCTGATTTATTAAAAATCGTCCAAAGGATGATTTTTTTAAGTAATTTAGATGATAGTAAAAAATTCTTCCCCAGTATCCATTATAAGGCGATTATTAACCTCACAACCGTTCAAGACCGGTAATCACACCGTGGCAGCGGCAGGCCGTGCTCACCAGGAAAAGCCCTTCGGTCTGTTTCACCCTGTTAAGCAGTTCAAAAAGCTGCCCGCCACGATACCCTCCGATTCCGGGTCCTAATTGATGGCTGCGGATATTTAACGATTGGAACGAATCGAATCTCAGGTCGCCAAGAATATCAAACATATTCTTTTCCCTTGGTTCTCCCATTACCGTACAGATATCGCCCGGTTCATCGCAATCGTCAGGACAGGTAAAATCAGCATGGCTGACATAGATATTCCCCTCCGACCCCCGGATGGGATTTGGTAGCAACGGTTCGATTTCGCCGGGCAAAGGTATTCGGCGAAGGCTTCCCAATCCCATATGAACCAGCAGCCACTCGGCCGCCAGGTGCACAGGTAAAGCCGGTATAATCCAATCGGGCTCGAGATCTTCTTTAAGATGCTTTTCCAGAAATGCCACGCCATCGGCCTGTTCCATGGTCGTGTTCGCGCCTTTACATCTCAAAAGGTTCTCTTGAACCGGGTCTACCAGAACAAAATGTCTATGCTTGTTGCCCTTTGACAACCGCTGATAGGCAATAAATCCAAATTGACCGATACCGATGATCCAGATCTTTTCCATAGCGACAATTTATGTTATGGTGCTGTCTTTTTCATGAGAACCTGACTCGTGCCCATGCGACAATAAGATAAACCATTAAGGAATTTCACACATGGAAGATAGAGACTTTGAATGCCCTGTTCGCGATAAAATTAATACATATTGCTCATGCCCAAAAACAGACTGCGAGAGACACGGGATCTGCTGCGAGTGCATTATTGCCCATAAAAATCGGGTCGACGATCCCATTCTAAAACGTTTTCCCCATTGTTTGAGGGATCTTGTTAAGGAAGGGATAGCGAGTTAGTGTCTGAACGAAAACTGTCTTTTTCGCCCATACCTGCGTCATACTCAAATTTTGATCCTCGAAATACTCAATGTATTCCTGTGGTTAAAATTTTCGTCTTCCTTGATCTGAACAAAAAATCCTAGTTTTCGTTCGGACACGAGTTAAGCGGACCCTGAAAAGTGAAATTGAGGATGGTTGTTTCATTTTTTCTTATTTTTTGTTTTTTCCATTCTTTTTAAGATAGAGGTAATCCTTCGCCTCTTTCCACGTTTTATTTAAAATTTCCATTGTCCCTTCCCGCTCTTCGCAGCGAAACTCGAAAAGGCTGTTGAATTCTTCTACGTTTTTCCTCATTTCTTCCTTTGCCATAACCGGTGTTGGTATGAGGAGAGAACGCTCGTAATGTTCAAACAACCGCCTGGCCATATCTACGGATATATTGCCGAATTCCTTATCGAAGATGCGTCTCCAATGATGAGTCCATCCCGGAATCATAAAAAATGTCCCGGCGACCTCACACTGCTCAGAGTAATAACAATCCCGCCCCCCTATGAGCAGACCGATACAATCATCTACGGGATGGTCTTCATCCATTGGGATAAAGATCGGCACACCGGCATCCGAGAGCAGTTCATCCGGTTTTTCAAGGGCATTCCCGCATAGACCGTATCCGAGCAGCAGCGCGTCCACATAAGGGCTTAACGCCATAACCGCTTGCTGCAATCCTTCCTGCAGGCTCTGTTTTCTGTTGTGAAGACCAAGTTCCAAAACACAAACCAGTACTTCAAACTGACCTTTCGAATCCTGTGTGAATTCATTTACCCGGGATATTCGTTTTAGGTTTTGGATGCCGTTGGACTCGAGTGTCTCAATAAGTCTTTCGGATTGCGAATCATCGAGGACAGTCACCCGTGATAATTCTGGATCATGATTCAAAAGATGGGCGAATTCCAGCTCTAAAATTTCACACGTAACAATACCCAGAACACTCATTTGCAGACTCCTCACAACGTCAAACAGTGAAACTCCCAGCGTTGAAATGCTGAAGATTCTTGCATATCATCGTAAATGATGTATTATACCTCATCTCTATCCTTTTGTCATGAATGAATATACGGATTTCCCGGTTTCTATTAATATCAGGTACGCAATTCCTGATTATAAAGATGAAAACAGAGGCGAAACTATGACATCTATAATGTCCGATTGCATAAAAACCGGGGTGGATAAATGAATGGTTTAAAAACGGCAGTGATGGCCCTCATCGTCCTGGCGATCACAGTGAGCCTTCTATGGTTTACCAACCGTTCGGTGACCCCTAAGAAAGCCACCTTTGAAGATGTTATTGCCGAGGCCGCGAAGGGCGGGTACCGGCTTATCAATACGGAAAAACTCCGGGAATTGTATGAAAAAAATCCCAAAGACCTGTTGCTGGTAGACACCCGCCAGGAATGGGAGTACCGGACCGGGCATATCAAAGGATCCCTGAATTTTCCCATGGAGCCGACCTGGCTGTCTCGATGGCAGAAAAAGGATGCGCTGGAGAAATTCCTCGGATCTGATAAAAACCGTTTCATTGTATTTTTCTGAGCGGGGCTTGCATGAGTCCGAAGCGACTCGGCGGCTAGGGTAGCCGTAAAACTTGGTTATAAGGAAGTCTATCGTTATCCCACAGGTTATCCTGAATGGCATGCAAAGGGATTTCCCGTCGGGAGCAAACCCGCGGGTCTCTCCCAAATTGCCCCCAAGCCCGAAGAACCGGGACTGCTCTACGGCTGGGCCATGATCTGGACGCTGTTGGGCATATTTGCAGGGGGTATCGCACTCAATCTGACGCCCTGCGTTTACCCCTTGATACCAATAACCGTTTCCTATTTCGGAGGAAGAAGCGGGCAGGGCCGAGGAAACTTGTTCGCGCATGGAGCATGCTATATCGGCGGTCTCTCATTGACCAATTCCGTTCTCGGTGTGATGGCCGCCTTGACCGGCGGTCTCATGGGGACCCTGCTGCAGAGCCCCGCGGTACTCGTCGCGATCGCAGCTGTTATGATTCTCTTTGCCGCAAGTCTTTTCGGGTTTTGGGAATTGAAACTCCCCTCCGGGCTGACACAGGTTGCTTCAAAAGCCTACTCCGGATATTTCGGTACCCTGTTTATGGGTCTGACATTAGGCGTTGTGGCCGCACCCTGTATCGGTCCTTTTGTCCTGGGGTTGCTGACATGGGTGGCGAGCATGGGAAGCCCGTGGCTGGGATTTGTCATCTTTTTCACGTTGAGCCTTGGCCTAGGCTTGCCCCTCTTTTTCCTCGCCGTTTTTTCAGGGCAGATTGAGAAACTGCCCAGGTCCGGAGAGTGGATGCTCTGGGTTCGAAAACTCATGGGCTGGGTCCTGGTGGGTATGGCCGCCTATTTTATCAGACCGATTTTCCCGAAATCCATAGGTGTATTTATCTTCGCAGCCGTTGCCGTTTCTACAGGCTTGCATCTGGGCTGGATCGACAGGTCGAAAACCGCTTTCAGGGGTTTCATCTGGATTAAAGGAATGGCCGGGACAACCTGCCTGGTCCTAGCCGTCATCCTCATTGGCACATGGTTTATGAGAGGCCCCGGTGTGACGTGGCAGACCTATTCCCATGAGCTGCTCTCAGAAGCCCAGAGATTGAAGAAACCCGTCATAATTGATTTCACCGCAGACTGGTGTGCCCCATGCCGGGAGCTGGATGAAGTCACCTTTCACGATCGTGCAGTCGTTGACCTGGCAAAACGGAACTTTATCATGGTCAAGGTTGATCTGACGAGAAAAGGCAGTCCTGCGCAGGAACAATTGCTGACCCGTTACGGTGTCAAAGGCGTACCGACCGTCGTGTTTTTGGACCGCAGGGGGGTTGAACGGCAGGATCTTCGACTGGTGGACTTTTTACCCCCGGATAAGTTTCTGGTCCGCATGTCGGAGGTAAAAAAAGGCGTTAAACCGTAGTGTTTTCATGAATCTTCAATATTCCATTATCTATTCGAAGAGGAGGCCGTCATGTTGAAAGTAAGGTTTTTTATGAACGAACCCAACGGGAAACCGTGAAAGCATTTCAAAGCCATTATGCCCAGGCTGGGCGAAAAATACGATATAGAGATCGAGACCATTTCCAAACCTCCCGCAGAATATAACACGGATGAGTATTTTGAACTGGACTTACCGGTCGCCCCTGCAGTCATGATAGGCGAGGAGATCTTGGTAGAGGGCGTTGATGTTTCAGATGAAAAGCTCGAGGCGGCCATCTGCAAACAGCTCGGTCTCCCACCGCCGGATCAAAAAAAGAAGGGGATCCTCGGTCGTGTGCTGAGGAGGTGAGACCTAACCCTGCTAAACCGGGATTGCGAACTCAGGAATTGAATAATTGAAAACAATCTCTTCAACCTAAATTGGATAAGCCGGTACCAAAATCCTACCCAAACATGATGGGATTTTGAAATTTAGGTACTAAATTGTAACCAAGGTCGTTTCTTGTTGATAAGGAGTCATAATGGTCACTATAGAAAAGTTTTTGGGCAAACGCGTGGAGATACCCGAAGATCGTCGCTATTATATCAAGCAGGGTCTTTGGGCCAAACATAATGAACACGACATCACCTTCGGACTGAGTGAACCGGCCTTGATTCTATTCGGCGGTCTCAAAGATTTGGACTGGCTTGCCACGGAAGGACAACCTGTTGAGCAAGGGGAGTCTGTCATCTTTGCCATCACCGGAAAAATCTTATACATCGATTCACCCATAAAAGGGCATATCCACTTTAATAACGAGTTAAAACACGCTCCCGAGCTTGTACTGCGTGATCCCTATAATCAGGGATGGCTGTTCAAATTAGAACCGGGGAAAGAGATGGAAAAGGATTTTCTCCGGTTGTCCGGAGCGTCGGCATACGCCGAAAGCCTGAAAAACTCGGAGGGATGCAAGAACCCGGAAGGTTTAAAAGGCGGTGTTTCCGGAATCTGCAAGGCCGTGTATACCGGTATAGGGGCGCAAAAGATCTAGGAGTAGAAGATGGTTGACGGGAAAGGCGTAATGGTTGAGATTGTCGCAAAGAAAAAGGGCTGCGTGCTTTGCGACTTGGCGATCGCGATTCTCGAGGAAATAACCCCTGAATTTGAGAAAGGGCTGTTGCGGTGGGAAGTGGTTGATGTCGGCAGTCGCGAAGGGTTGATAAGGTTCGACGAATTGACCCAGATATGCGGCAGCAGGCCCGCCGTCCCTTCTCTAATTATTAACGAGGGCATCGCCTTTGATCATATTCCCGACTATGATGCTCTCTCAAAAGCCGTTCTGCAGGGAATGAAAGGGCAGGATTAAGCGTTCTCAACCTCGAAGAAGATCGGCAATTCTTTCCGTTTTATAGACTTTCCCCTGAGCTACGACCATACCCTCAATGACCAGGGCAGGACTCAGCAGCAGACCGTATTCCCCGCGCACCTCTTCCGAAAGCACCCAGCGTTTCACCACTTCGGCTTCTACACCGACTTTCTCTGCGGCCTTTTTTGCATTCTCCAGCAACTGATTACATTTCTTACAGGGCGGCTCAAGACCAATTACTTCAATACGCATAAAAACACCCTTCCGTTAGTGTCTGAACGAAAATCACCCCTTGGCGTGATTCAGACACGATTTTGGATTGGGGATTTTGGATTTTGGATTAAAAAACCTACACAAATTCAACCGATTAATTGATCATGTGCCTGAAGACCTGTGAAATACCATTTCAGGGATTTTCGGTCTGGCATTAGTTAGTGAACCTCCCCAGCGTACAAGGCGGGACATCTAAAAAGAAACGCTGAATTGAACTTTGGTGAATTTATTCTCCCATCCCATGAACCTG
>JACNIG010000394.1 GCA_014383215.1 Candidatus Desulfatibia vada
TTCGAGATAAAAATCAACATATTTACCCAATATATTTAAGTTGACATGACACTAGGTTCATTTAGTTTTAATTTTTGGCTTATATTATCCTTTACTTTTATTTCATATTTTGTTGGGCATTTATTATACAGGCAAACCCCAAAAAATCCAGATCATGCGAGTTTTTTAAGAATAAGACATAAAGTTATTAAAGAAAAAGATGATTGGGTAAGAATCTGTCGGAAAACCCAAATTTAGAAACCTCTCATTTTTACTAAACGCACTTTTTACCTTTCATCGTTGCAGGCAATCTGAATTTAGCTCATATACGTTGTTCTCTTTACTATTTCCAACCAATCGTTGCCCTCTATCCTCATATTCCATTGCCTCTTTTAACTGCCGTTATGTGAATCCATAGTTCGGTCCATACCTGAGTATCTTTCCTATATTATGAATCATGCAGTAGAGCAACCATTGCACGTTGACTTTATTCTTTCCTCTTAAAGTCAAACGATTCATCTGTTTATGGGTTCGAATGTTTGCAAACACAGGCTCTACAATAGCTATTCGTTGGGAGTATATCTTTTTCCCTTGGTCACTATCTATCTTTTCTTGCATGGCTTTAGTCAAATTGCCTGGAACACTGCCGATGGGAACAGATATGATTTTTCGTTTGGCGTTTTTGCGCCGGAGACACTTTATCTTCAGCCCACAGTCCTCACAGTCCGCTTTATTCGCCGCATACATTCTGTATATGACACCGTCTTTAACCGTCTGTTTTACTTTGAGGGTAAGCATCTTTCCATTAGGGCACCGATATTCGTCCGTATTCTCATTATGGTCAAAGTCCTCCAATCTAAACCGATCCACTCTTTTATACCTTTTTCTCCGGTTATCTTGAAACTTTGGATCTCGACTCCGATACCGCTTATCAGGTATGTAGGCATCAAGTTTCTCTTGATTGCACTTTTTTAAACTATTCGGGCTGTGATAATTGCTGTCGGCTGTAAGCGTCTTGCCCTCAAAATAATCTTCATCACAACCCACTGCTTCCATGTTGCTTTTGGCACCTTCGAGCATCGGATCAACCAGGTGAAAATCGTCCTCTCCAAAGGCCTCCCCATGGATAACCACCTGTTTCTTAGAATCCACCAGAGCCTGAGCATTGTATCCCTGAATAGTCCCATGGACACTGACCAGCGTTGCTGACTCGTTGTCGGTAACATTGCTTTTGATCTCTAGACCTCGTTTACCAATCTTGGGACCAGTCTCCTTTAACCACTGCTCAATGCGTTCGGCCTTGTTTTGTAAGCGCTCAATCTGTTTTTCCCTTTTTAAAATAGATGAGGGCCTGTCATCTTCTCCCTCGTCCCTTTGGTCGGTATCAAGCTGCTGATCCAACAATTGCTTTACCCGCTTCTCAATCCGTTCTTTCTTTTTTTTGATTTCTGATATCGTCCCAGTCCACCTTCTTGAAGCATTGGAAGACAGTTTGCAGCCATCTAATGCAAATGATGTTCCGCCTAACAAACCCTCCTGCTCACACACCAAAAGCACATCACGAAATAAAAACAATATCTCATCCTTCATCGATGAAACAAATGCTGCTATGGTACTGTGATCCGGTTGCTGCCCGCAGGATAATGCCATAAATACTACATTTTCTCGACACGCTTGTTCTATCCGACGCGATGGAATCAACCCCCGAGAGTAGCCAAACAAAACAACCTTCAATAATATTTTCGGGTCATATGCACTGCGACCGGTCTCATCATTGTTGTATCGATCCTCGAAGATGCTCAGATCCATGTGACTATCAACCAGAGTGTGAATCGCAAACTCTAAGGTCCCCGGCATCAACTGCTCATGATAGGATACCGGGATTAAGACATTTTGGGAATAATCGTAACGCTTATATTTGGCCATGTCGTTTTCCGTGTGTCTGTTTATGTTTAATTTTTAGTTTGCCGATACGCCTTAAACACTTGTTATTTATCATATATATAGATAAATGTAAAGATAATAATCACCATATATTGTGGTTTAATAAAAAAAAGATGGGAGGAATTAATGAGGTGAAAATTAAAGGACTGGACCTTTTTCGACAGATTCTAATCGAATCAGGGAAAGGAATTCGACCTAATGAAGTGCAGTTTCCATATAATAACTTAAAAAAATATTTAGAAAGTCGAGGGTTTAATCATCTTTTAGAATATATTAAATGGGGCCCTAGTGATGTCACTAATAGTGATGGTGGGTTCAAAGATCCTAATGATCAAAATAATGATAAGGTTTCAAAGGAGGGTCAACGAAGTAAGACAGTTATTAATAGAGCAAAAATTAGGATTGCATTTTATCTCCCAGAAAACACGATAAATATCATCAGAAATGAGGCGCATATCAGGCTCGCATCTTCTATGTGGTATGCAGCGAAATATACTTTAAACCTTTCGTATTTTGCCGTATTATTTGTGATTATTTGCATGGCTTTTAATTTAAAAATGCCATACGGTTTAAAGCCATTTATTTTATTTTGTGCATTTATCATTTTGATGTTGGGTTATTACTTTGGGCGTAAAGCTAAATCTGAAATGGATAATAACAACTTTGAAGAGGAATTGCCCCAAAAAAAGTCTGAAGTTGAAAAATTGGCCCAAAGAAAGTCTCAAATTATTAATAAGTACTTGAAGCTTCATGATAGGGCACCATTTATTAGTTCATCATTTCTCGTTTTATCGATTTATGCAATCTATTACTTAGTTAATCAAAAAATGATTGAATGCCCTGGTATTATAATATTGTACGCGGCAGTAATTTCATTTTTAACGATTGGTGCATTATTCGCTAAGCATAGAATTGAAGAGACTATACATTATCAAAGAGTGAGAGAAATTCTATATGTACTGGAGACTGGTTATTTGGCCAGAATTTTCGATGACAAAAATCTCCCAGATCCATTTAAAAAATCAGAAGCATAACAATTAATAATAAACATTTGACCTCAGCATCGAGAATGATGCAATTAAGTTTCTGAGGAATAGGGGCTTGCTCCATTAGATAATAACTTTCTTGGTTTCCGTGGATCTGATCTATGGCAGTAATGCAATTACCGGACGGCCGCTGGATATGCTATTACAGGAAGGACGGCCAGGGAAAAAGAGAATATTTCGGGCGTGGCGACTCGGGCGAGGCGGCCGCGAATCGGCGGAACTATGAGCTGGGATTCGGCAAGGCCAAAAAGCAAAGCGGTTTAACGTTTCGGTTTTTGGCGATGGAATATTTTCAAAGCAAGGTTTTTGATAAAAATCCCAAAAAGCTGTTACAAATACGGCTTCATAGCAACATCCTGCCGTTTTTTGGCAATAAAGATGCACTGGCTTTAGCTGATAAAGATATGGATGCCTATGTCAAACTGCGTAGAAAAACAGTAAAATACAGCACCATAGCAAGGGAATTGACCGACGTTAAAGCAATATTAAACTGGTCTGCCAAAAGGACACCTCCGCTTATTTCCCACAATCCTGTTCGCGATTATAAAAAGCCGGCAACGGATGACGCCGTTATAATGCCGCCGACCAAAAAGGAAGCCTCTGCCATCCTAAAAAATGCCAGTCCGCACCTTCAGCGGGCCATTAAGCTGTCCTGGTATTTAGGACTGCCCGGGCGCCGTTGAATTGCTTTCCTTGACCTGGAACGCGGTAAATTGGGGAAAAAAAACCATTCGTGTAACATCGGCCAATAAAGGCGGCCCGGCCTGGCGCGACGTTCCTATCCACGACGATTTTTTCGACGAAATTTATTCCTGGTTTAAAAGCGACCAAAAGCCGCCGGCCAAACCAAAACGCAAAAGAAAAAAACCGCCGGCGGTTCTACAAATGAACCTCCGTCCGATTATTTACTATCACGGCCATAAAATCACTTGTATTCAAACCTCATGGAAAGGCGCCTTGACGCGCGCGGGGATCGCGCGCCGGTTGCGTCCATATGATTTGCGCCACTACTTTGTAACGACGGCGCTGGAAAAGGGCGCCGATATCAAAGCCGTGGCTGAAATAGTAGGATCCAGGCCGGAAACCATAATCCGCCATTATCAGCATGTGTCCCGCGAAATTCACCGGGCGGCGGTTTCCAAAATACCGGCTTTGGATCCAGAAACATAAAGTATTATTTTAAAGGAAGGGGTTTACCATGAAAGAGCTTGGTATATATCAAACATTCGACAATAGGCAGTTTGACGTAAAATTTGATTCCGAAAACAATTGTCTTATTGCCACGGGTCCCCTTGGTGTTTCGGGGACTTCTCAAGAAATTGTTATAGAACACGTCTATAACGAAGATGATGCAGAACAAGCATTTAAACAGTTTTTTAAGACAAAACGCTATAAAGGTTTTGTTATAACGGCTGCGCCGGATCTGCTTGCAAGTGGTGAATGGTCCACAAAGGTTGTAATCCGGAAACAAAATGGTTCCGTAATAAAGCCATTTAGTACGGCCAATAAATGGGATTACGAATCGGAAGCAGACCGGCATTGTTTAAATCTTGGAAAACAGATAGTTGATGGCCAAGCCGAATTTTCTGTCGATGATCTTTAAAAAACATGATTTATTCGGGGAATTTGGGGTAGTGTCCTAATTTGAAATTAGATTGGCATAAAAATTAATAGGGCGCAATCCACTTAATCGTTAGTCTTGATAACCAGATTGATTCTTCCCCTTCGTTTTATAATTGAACAAAGTGTGGAACAACTTATAAATTGTGTAAAGTTTTTCACAAAAGTGTGGAAAATTTTACACAATTTGACAATAATTTGTTATTTTTTACTGAAAGAATCCTGAACAATAGGAGATATTCTCATAAATTCGATTGACTATCAATAAAAATCATGCTTAATTAAAATTAATAAATCAAGCATGTTAGAAAACAATATATTGATTTCATGATTTTTTAAATTAATTTTTAATTGGTCGTCTTTAATTGGTATTAATATTGCATATCTTTCAATTAAAGTTTTAGTGACTTTGGGCCGATATATTGTATGTTTTGTAAAAAATTATAAAAAATTTCTTGACAAATACCATAGCAAATAATATTTTATCTTTTATTATAGCCCCAGCACACCTCTTTGGGTGCGCTGCATGAAAGTCCCGGCTGCCAAATAAGGCAGACTGTATTAAATCGCAGGGAAGCCATTAATTTGGCTTCCCTTATTTTTTTAGGGGGATTTAATATGCCAGAGCGAATTAGAATTTTTATTGATTTTTGGAACTTTCAATTACAATGGAACGCTACGGCAAAAGATAAGAAGATTGATTGGAAAATATTAACCCAAACATTGCTTGATGAAACTTCCAAAATAACCAAAATTAATAATTATCAATATAATGGATGTAAGGTTTATACATCTATAAATATGGATACCCAAGAGGGTGGTAAATTAAAAGGTTGGCTAAAAACATTCTTAGATCGACAGCCAGGGATTAATATAGAAATAAGAGAGAGGAAGCCACATTTAAAACCAATTCATTGTCGAGAATGTCATCAAAATATAGACGATTGTCCACGATGCGACAAACCAATAAAAAGAGCAGTGGAAAAAGGGGTGGACGCCGCAATTATTACCGATATGTTTTCCTTAGCTTGGGCAGATGCTTATACAGTAGCTATTTTAGTAACAAGCGACGCTGATTATGTTCCAGCCGTTGAAAATCTTCAAGCTAAGGGTTTTAAAATAATCAACGCCACATGGGAAAATATAGGGTATCAATTGGCTGGTACTTGCTGGGCGTCTTTTAATATAGACAAATTAGTTCCTAAGCTGACTCGTAGCTATCGCTGACAATGGCTGCCCTTACCGCGTTTTCCGGCGAATCAACCGGCTTTTGATGTAGTACCGCAATAAATTTTCTCTTGCCTGTATTATCAACCTGATAAGACCAAGCGTAACATTTTTTAGCTGTTGGCAAATTAAAATCATATTAGGACACTACCGGAATTTGGTAATACCCGGTATTACCAAAAACAGAAAAAGGCCGGTTTGTTAAACCGGCCTAAGTCGTTGATATAACTATGGTGGGCGGTACTGGGATTGAACCAGTGACTTCTACCGTGTGAAGGTAGCAC
>JACNIG010000294.1 GCA_014383215.1 Candidatus Desulfatibia vada
TCAAGGAAAAAGGTCATATGGTAGCCTTTGTCGGTGACGGCATAAACGATTCCGTCGCCCTGTCCTACGCCGATATCGGGTTTTCGGTAAAAGGCGGAGCCGATATTGCCAAAGAAACTGCCGGCGTTATTCTGCTGAACGACAATTTGCTTAACATACCAAAGGCATTTGAGATCAGCAAACAAACCATCCGGCTAATCAAGGAAAGCTACTGGATTGTGGGTGGTTTTAATGTTATAGCCTATGCATTAGCTGCAGTCGGATTAGTATCCCCGGTGATAACCACGATGATCAGCAACGGCTCGGCAGTTGTGGCCTGTGTCAACGGGATGAAACCAATGATCAAAATGAAATTGGCCTCCAAAAAGAAACATCAGCCCGATTCCGTATCAAAGCAATTAGTTGGGAAGCTGACCATATCTGCCGGCGACGATGTTGCTCAGAAACAAGTCGGAAGTGGTACTCACTACCAACGGGATGAAACCGCTCATGAAGATAACATTGGGCTTCATTAAGGAATAGTGCATTTTAGGTTGATCCGGTCTATGCCGGAAATTAGAGGAAAGCGGGGTATTAGATATGGGTGCATTTTTTTGGGGAATAGTTGGCGGCGCCATTATAATCCTGGCAAAAAAAGGGGAGGAGCTCCAATCCGAGGCTGAATCGGCAGCTACAACCCGTCCGGGGATCTTGGCAAAATTGAAGTTTTGCTCCTCTGAAGCCATTGAGAACTTTAGAGATCTGGCAGCTGAGAGCAAAATGGAATGGGAGTCTGAAAAGGCTGCCATTGAGGAAGTCAGACTGCATAACAAAAACCATAAGTAAAATCATAGCTTAAGAGCGGGCGCCCGCACAAAAACCTAAAAGTGGTGAATTACCAGGGCGCTGTCGTTAAGGATTTAGTTAACCCTCAAACCTGTAACAAAGGAGGTAAACAATGGAAGAATTATTCTTGGGTATTGTTGGCGGCATTGTTGTAGTGGCGGTAGTAACAAAAACAAAAATACTTCGGGGCGCAGCCAAAAAGGTTATCAAGACAGGCTATGCCTTATCGAGTGCCGTTACAGCAGGTGGAGCCTCAGCATTGGACTCGGCTAAAGATCTGGTAGCAGAGAGCAAGGCGGAATTCGAAGCAGCCCAGGCTGCCAAGGCCGAGGCTGCAGCTTAGAACAACCGGCGAAAACCTTCGCAAAACCAGATAGTGACCATCCGGAAACGGCTGTTTTGCAAGAGCGTAAAGTAATGAGACCGGGGACCTGCTCATTATGACAGCTTCTTTGCCAGGACAAGCTCGTTTCATGGAAGGTCCCTATGAACATTGGTGCGCCCGTAAAAAGACTTTTTTTCGGGCAATTGCAGATTTAGGAATTGAGGGATTCAGGAATTGAAAACAACTACCTCAACCTAAATGGATAAAATGTTACTTATTTCTTAATTATCTGCGTTTATCTGCGCAAATCTGCGTCCCCAGAATAATTATCTTAAAACCTAAAATTGAGAAAATGGGGAAACAACATGGAAATAGTACATCAGCTTCCCGGAAGGGTCCGTATCAGGATACCGGAGATAGAATCAACAAATTATTGTCAGCGGGTTGTTGAGGGATCGGCAAATGATGCCCGCATTAAAGACTTGCGGATAAACCCCGCCTGCATTAGTCTGACAGTATGCTACGATCCGATACGGATGGAAATCAAAGATGTTCTGGATTTTTTAGGTGAAGCAAGACCGATAAAACGGCCGGTAGCCAAAAAAAAGTCCCGATTAGCGAACAAGAAAACCAAGGTTCCCGAGACGAAAAGCGCAGTAAGCCCAACCGCTAAATATTTTAAGCCCGCTGTTTCTGCCAGTGTCCAGGAAAAGATCAAACACATTATAAAAAGTGAAGACCCTGGAAAACCTTATAGTGACGGTAAGATTTCGGCACTGTTAATGGAAGAAAATATCGAAATTGCTCGCAGGACCGTGGCTAAATATCGTGAAATAATGGGAATACTGCCGTCCAGTAAACGTAAGAAATGAGGTAACTTTTCATAGGATCAAAATGATCCTTCGCCTGAAATTCCAATGGCGCCTGATATGGCATTTCATGAGGAAGAAGGAGATAAAGATAGATGGAACTTATTCTTGCAGCAATTGTCGGAGGGGTGATCGTTCTCATCGGCATCAAATTCGCCCCTAAGAAACCGATCTTTAAACTTTTGCTGAAAATGTTTCTCGTGGTGAAGGATTATCTATTATCCGTCATAGGGGAGAACCTCGAAAAATTTAAAGATCTTTTTGCGGAAAGCAAAGCCGAATACGAAAAGGAAAAAAAGGCGGAAGAAGAAGTCCATATGGACTAAGAATCCCTGAATATAGATGTTTTCCTCATTAAGTATGATGGTCTCGTAAGAAATCTCCAAGGCCGTCACTCCCGCGAACGCGGGAGTCTCCCACCGGGATTGACATCCCTGGATTCCCGCGTTCGCGGGAATGACGAAAACAGGCCATTTATGACGTTTCACGAGTTCATCAAGTATATTACTTAAAAAGGAATTTGTACGCCGATAAATGCAAATCTACGATTTTTTATTTTTAGCTATCTGCGCTTATCTGCGAAAATCTGCGTCTCCAAAATAATTACCTTAAAACCCAATAAATTCAGATATGAAAAAAATGAAGGTTAGACTCAAGGTAGTTCATTTCATCCCGGGCAGGGCAAGAGTAAAGATCGATTCGGGATTTGATCCAAAGTTTTTTTTCGTTGTAGTGGAGGCGGGGTTACGTGAGATCAAGGAAATCAAAAAAGCCGAACTCAACCCATATTCACAGTCAATCACCGTCCATTTTAAGGAAAGTATCGATGTGGATATCATCCTGGAGGAGCTAAAGCAGGTCCTTACGGGTATAACCAATCACCCTGAGTTTTCCCAGCGCCTCGAGGATATCAAAGACGCTCTGACCTACTCCGATAATGGGAGCATGGATGTATCTGTGCGTGATAAAATCCTCATGGTTTCACGAAATTTAGACCACGCCGTTAAGAGAATATCAGGCAACACCGTGGATATGAAAACCGCGCTGCCGGTTTCTTCTTTCGCCACGGGGATTGCAACCCTTGTTTTTGCTCCCGCTTGGGCTACTCCTGCCTGGCTTGTGCTGCTGACCTTTGGAATCACCTCATTCAATTTGATCAAGAATGATCACAGGGACACATCCCGCCTTGGCGGGACTAACCTTTCACACCCGGCAGGGAGCAGTACCGACAAAATCGAACTGCTCGAAGAAGAGCCCAAGTTGCGTGAATAAATCCATTCAGATCTGCGACTCTATGTCAAGAGGATGTCTGGCGGAGGGTTTGACTCAGTTATGGTCACTATGAGCGAATATTTTCAGGTTGCTCAGGAAAAGCAGGCCTCGGACATCTATTTCAGCGTCGGTTCATGCCCCTGGTTGAAGATAGATGATGAATTGCACCCTTTAAACACCCATCCGGTTTTAAGTAAACCGGAAATAGAGGGACTTGCGCGGGAGGTGCTTGCGCCAGAACAATTGCAGAACTTCGAGGCGCGCAAGGACATGATAGACGCCTGTACGATCCAGGGTCAGGGACGTTTGCGGGTTATCCTTTCCAAAGGACGAGGCGGGTTGGCCATGGCCTGCCGGTTGATCCCGTTGGAGGTCCCAAAATTTGAAACCCTTGGCCTGCCGCATATTCTCAAACGCCTGGTTTCAGCCGGGAGTGGCCTTATACTGGTGATCGGAAGTGCCGGTTCGGGCAAGACCACGACATTAGCCTCACTCGTAAACCACATCAACAACAGTTCTCAGAAATCCATTGTCACCATCGAACAACCGGTTGAGTTTCTGCACACCAATAACCGCTCATATATTGAACAGATTCAACCGCATGACACCGGTATCCGTTTTGACAAACTGTGGCACGCAGGCTTTCTGAAAACAGCGGATGTGATTGTCATAGACGGCCTTCAAAAATGCGAAACCGTCTCCCTCGGTCTTTCCGCTGCTGCAAAGGGGCTTCTGGTGCTGGCCGCCCTGGAGTCAAACGGTGGGGTGGCAGAGGTGCTAAAGAATATTTTCGATGCATGCCCATTTGCTGAGCGTGAAAACCAGCGGCGTCTTCTGGCCAGAACATTGCGCGGTGCAATATGGCAGCATCTTTTCCCCCTGAAGGGCCATCCTGGTTTCAAACCTGCTGTGGAGATCCTGATTAATGACCGTGTGATATCCCATATGATAAGCCAACCAGGCAATCTCCATCTCGTACGTCCGACCATGGCAGCAGGCAGGATCAAGGGCATGCAAACGATGCATCAGGCACTTGAAACCCTTAGACAGGAATCCCTTGTTAAAGAAAAATTTATCTCGTCTTTTGAAGATAGTATGTTAGCGTACTATGTTTATCCGGTTAAAGAGGCCTTTTAATACGCCGTGAGGTGGCAAGGAGGGTTTATGAGCAATTCACAGCATTTGCCAGTCGGTAAATCCGGGACAAAAATTGAAGCTTTATTTGTTTTAGCGAGACAAAAAAAGGCTTCGGACGTCTATTTGACTGCTGGTGAACATCCGGTTTTAAGAGTCCACGGCAGATTGGACAGGCTTGCGAAATATCCAGTGATAAAGAATAGCTACCTCGAAGACCTATTCAACTCCGTCCTGACAACTAAGCAGCAGCAGGAATTTGAAAGCCGGATGGAGTTAGAACTGACATATATAACCGAGGCGGCGGGCAACATCCAGATCATTCTATATGCCACGGAGGACGGCATCGGCGCTGCCTGCCGTTTGATTCCCACCAAAATCCCTTCTTTCAAAAAACTTGGGGCCGTTGACTCTCTCAAGAGAATCGTTTCTTTCGACCGGGGGTTGATTTTGATTACAGGCAAATCGAATTCCTCTAAAGCCACAACCATAGCATCGATTATCGACTACATTAATACCCATTTAAAAAAGAGTATCGTTACCATTGAAGATCCGATTCGCTTCGCCCATAAGTCTAAGTCTTCGCTTATCTTTCAGCGGGAAATCGGTTTGCATGCCAGGGATTATGCCAGCGGCATCCGCACGGCCATGCGGAGCGATATGGACGTCATTTTTTTTACTGAGATTGATGGACCGGAAAGCCTCACCATGGCCATGAACGCAGCTGAAAGCCACTTAGTGCTGACCACCAGCATCAGCTTCGGAGGGACAGGATGGGCCATCCGCAAGCTTTTCGATTTCTTTCCAGATGACCGGCAGGAATATGTCCAGACTCATCTTTCCAGGGTGCTTCGGGCCCTCATCTGGCAGCATCTGATCCCCTTGGAGGGACATACGGGCACAAAAATTGCGATGGAAATCATGTTCAACAACGAAAGAATTGCTGAATTCATTCAAAAAAATCAATTGCACAAGGTGCATGGTGAAATCCAAAAAGGCTCCGAAGGAA
The DNA here is from genome assembly GCA_014383215.1 of Candidatus Desulfatibia vada. Taxonomy (GTDB): domain Bacteria; phylum Desulfobacterota; class Desulfobacteria; order Desulfobacterales; family UBA11574; genus Desulfatibia_A; species Desulfatibia_A vada. The sequence goes on from JACNIG010000294.1 coordinate 5,435, forward strand.
TGCAGACCATACATTCGAGCGTATCAAGAATGGAAGGCGTAGCTATAGACATTTGGAAATTGATAGCAGCCGACATAGGGACAACGTTGTTATTTGCTATTTAAAATTGATGGCCTCGTAAAAAGTCTCCAAGTCCGTCACTCCCGCCCCGCATCAAGTGCGGGATAAACTGCAGCGGGAGTCTATAAGTGGTTTATTTCCCTGGATTCCCGCGTACGCGGGAATGACGAAAACGGATCAGTGACTTTTTACGAGTTTATTCAAATTTGGATATCTTGATGAGATCTAACTTGAAAAAAACACTCTATTATAGAGTAAAACATTCTCTTCCCGGGCGTCTCCGCGTGGCGTTTCCCTCTTTTATATCCCATAAGAGTTTGATTCAGTGTATGAAGATGTATTTATCTGAAGGGCCTGGTGTAGCTCGTGTGATCACGAATAAATACAGCGGCAGCATAACGATATACTATAATCCTAAAATCACAGAAGAGAAGGCTCTCTTTGATATATTAAACAATGTCACATGGGAAAAACTGGTCAAATTGAAGGATAAGCCTCCAAAGGGTGGAAGAGAGATAGGTGGGTGGAAATTGGCAGGGAAGGTTTTCGGTGGCGTCGGCATAGTCGGTATATTTCTC
>JACNIG010000245.1 GCA_014383215.1 Candidatus Desulfatibia vada
TCCCCCCTGTGTTGAAGAAATGCCTTCGATGCAAAAGCTTTACCAAAAATTAAAAGGTGAAGACTTTGAAATTCTGGCCGTCAGCATTGACTCTCAGGGGGCCAAGATTGTGGCTCCATTCATGAAAAAGTACAAGCTGACTTTCCCGGCTTTGATGGATTCTTTGGGGAATATCAAAAGAATTTACAAGACTACCGGAGTACCTGAAAGCTACATCATCGATAAAAATGGAATCCTCGTCAAAAAAGTTATAGGTTCGCTAGACTGGTCCCATCCGGATATCTTGCGTTTGTTCCGCGATCTGATACAGAAACCGCAAACAAGTAAAGTATGATATGAATTTTAATAAAATTAGATGAAAAAGATAAATATCTATTTTATAAGTCCGCCGGGCACTGTTTAAAATCGCGAAGCGATTTTATAACTTGATGTAGTCTGCCAAAATTGTTAACAATAAAAGTTAACAAAAATATCCAACACTACGAGACCTTTATCCACGTTGACTCTTTAGAACATGAAAAAGACTCTTGTAAAATTGATTTTGCTTTTGATCCTTTTTAGCCTGATTGCAGCGTGTACCTACTCGCAATCAATGCAGGCTGAAACCGATCGAGGGGCCGACCCGCTGTCTTTAATGGTCCAATTCTACCGGGGGCCGTTGAATCATCTCTCTGCCGTCAGGTACGGAGAATGCCCCATGTATCCGTCGGATTCCGAATACAGCCTGCAAAGCATTAAAAAACACGGTATGTTGGCGGGATGGGTAATGTCAATGGACCGCTTGATGCGCTGCGGCCGCGATGAAACAAGATTATCGCCGGAAGTTTTTGTTAACGGCAAATGGAAAATCTATGACCCGGTGGAAAAAAACGACTTCTGGTGGAGTGATAAATAGCACCTGACCGAAAAGTCTGTCCTAATACCTTGCAAAAAAAAGTGGATACGAACTATCCACTTGAAGTATTTTCCCCTCTAAAAATGGATAGCTTTTATCCATTCCGAATGTCAATTGCCGCAAGAAAACAATCTCAAACTAATTGTTAGTCCAATTAAATTAAATAAAATTATACAGTTAGTTATATTTAGCTGGCAATTGGCACAGCGCTTGCACAGCTAATGTACAGAACTGTAGACCAACAAATAAAAGGAGACACATGATGAGGCGTTTAAACTTATTGCTTTTAGGATTTGTAACTTCGCTTCTTTCCGGTTTCGTACTTTTCTCCCCAAGCCATGCTCTGGCACAGTCGGGAAGATACAGTGACTGGCATATGGGGCCCGGAATGATGGGCTCCTGGGGAATGGGAGGATTCGGTATGATTTTTATGATTGTTTTTTGGATCCTGGCGATTGTGGGACTGGTCTTTTTCATTAAGTGGCTGATCCAGGCCGCCACCGGACAAAAGGGAAACATAGATAACAACAGCTCCAGGGCTATTGAAATTCTCAAGGAACGCTACGCCAGGGGAGAAATCGACAAGGCGGAGTTTGAAACAAAAAGGGAGCTGCTATGAAAAAAGCAATCGCTGTTGTTATCAGTTGCGTGTTGCTTACTGCTTTGACTGCCTGGGGGCAGGATGCCATGCAGTTCTACGATCTCGGCCTCAAAAGCTCCATGACCAAAAGGAAGATTGATTACTTTACTAAGGCTTTAGAGTTGGACCCGAATCTGTCCGTCGCCTATGAAAAGCGGGGTATGCTTTACTATTTTCAGGAAAATTACCCGGACACAATTCAAGACTTTCAAAATGTTGCTTATCTGAAACCTTTTAATTCTGAAACATACGTAATGCTCGGCTTAGCCTTTATGAAACAAGGAAACTTAGATGAGGCCATTGCCAATTTATCCCGCGCGATTGAGTTGGATGCTCAAGGGGCCGCTGCCTACAGCCATAGATCAGAAGTCTTTCGATTAAATGGAATGATCGAGGAGTCTATCCAAGACGCTACCATGGCCATTAAGCTCGGTGGCAGCGGACCAAACATCGGAAGGGCCTTTACGACCCGTTCAAAGGCGTATAGGGAACTGGGCTATAACGAACTGGCCGATGCAGATTTCAAGAAAGCATTAAAGTTAGACCCCGATTACTATATGTACAGCATGCTGACATCCACTGAATTGCTCGCAAATTGGGCCGGCGAATCCAGCCGCCTGAAAAATGTTGGCTTGATGGGAGCCGCCCTGATTGTTGCCCTTGTGTTCGTGGCAATATTTAAACTGGTTATATCGGCTCCCCGGAAAGATGATGATGCTTAATCAATTGCAGTTTCAGCAAACGGATTGGCTCCTTATGGCCTAACCCGGATTTCTCATAAGTGTGCGGTACACGAGAACTGATTTTGAGAAATCATCTTCTTCATTACAAAGATTTCTCCTAAAAGAGATTGTTGAGAACTCTGTTTTTGAAAAGATAACGCCTCTCGAAGTTGTCTATCGTTAACCAACTTATACTTTAAGGCTATTTGACCAAATAAACTGCAGCGGACATCCAGCAATATGGTATATAGTCAATATGTCCGTATTACTTGAGAAGTTAAGTTTCTTATTGTGATTTAAAAACCAAGTTCTTTCCGCATTTTTTCCAGATCTATCAACATGCCCTGCATTTCGTTGATCATCTTCGAATCCACTACTTTGGCGCCCATCATGTAAGAAGGTGCATAGTTCAACATTTCTGCTACATGATCCAATATTTCTGCTAATCTGTTATTCATCTCCTTAGAAGCCTTTCCTGAGCGTATAATTTTAGCTGCCTGGGTTGTCATCCCTGACATGAGATTCATCATCCCATATGTCATGGATTTATGTCCCCACCCGGATCCAATTTGATTTTCGGTTACCTGGTTAGGATGAAACTGTTCGTAGCCTCCTACATTCGGGTTTCCGGCAAATGAAGTTGACCCTATGTTTAATCCAATAATAAAAACAGCGATAATAAACATCTTTTTCATATAACCTCCTTTCAGAGATTATTAAGCAACTGATCAGAAGGATGGTTTTTTTAACCTCCTGATTCGGGTTTGTTTTGTATACTTTCAACAATATGTAAATTCATCTTTCCATCGACACCTTTTAGCTGGGCTGAAAAAGATTTTCTTATTTCCAAATCTTTTTTTACTAAGCTATAGGCAGAGTCTGATATGATCACTTCCCTGCCTTTGGCTTCAGCCTGGATTCTTTGAGTAATATTTACTGCCGACCCAACAATGCCATACTTAGCTCGTATTTCCGAACCAATGTTTCCCACAATGACATCGCCGACATTAACACCAATACCGATTTGCAATTCAGGTAGATTTTTTATTTTCATTTCTGAATTAAAAAGTTCCATTTCTCGCTGCATTTCAAGACTACAGTTGATGGCCTGCTGGGCGACGGGTTTGATTGGCCCATCAAGTGGATCGAAAAAAACAAGTACACCATCGCCATAAAAATCGACGATAATTCCATGATGTTCTCGAATAACTGCAATCATATGAGAAAAATAATGATTTAAAATACGAATGGTTTCCTCTGGAGTTAAGAATTCTGATACCTGTGTAAAACCACGAATATCGGCCATTAAAACAGCCACTTGTCGTTTTTCTCCGCCCAGCCTGCCGGCCTCAGGACGTTTTAGTAACTCTCTGGCAAATTCCTTGTTTACGTATCGCCCAAAGGTATCACGGATGAAATCCCTTTCTTTTAAACCTTCGACCATGGAGTTAAAACTAACTTTCAATTGTCCTATTTCGTCCGAAGAAGTTATGGGCAGGGGACTCACATAATCTCCCTTGGCAACCTGTTTTGCTGCATCTGAAATCTTTCCGATTTGGCCGACCATCCTGCCGCCGGCAAATTGAATAAGCACTAAAATAAAGACAATACAAAGACTGCCGGCGATGGCATAATAGAACCGAAATTCGACGATCGGCGCCAAGATATCTTTGCCCGGCGCAAACATTACAATCACCCAAGGGGCTTGCTGGATCCGGTAAAAGCCGCTCACCAGTTTGGGAGGATATCCAGCGCCCAGATGAGTTCCAAATGGCTTGTCGCGCATGTATTTCATTACGGCCAGTTCCACCGGATCATTGGTTTCTCCCAGCTGGGTGCGGCCTTTCATGGCGCTGCTGTGGGCAAGATACCGGCCTGACAAATCGACCAGACAGGTCATGCTGCTTTCCCACCACCCATATTTGTTGATATCCTGCATGAGAAAGTCAAAACCAAGGGATACCTCCAGCCGGCCAACAGGCCGGCCGGATTCATCCTTAAAATCAGAAACCAAGGTCACCGTTTTTTGTCTGGTCTGTGCATCGTAACGTGGTGGCGTTACTTCCGAGATTCTCGCTCGGTGAAATTGCATCATACCTCTGCCCCCCATATGATGCTTTTGCATTACCATATGGCTTGGCTCTGAATGATTGTCTGTCCATTTCAGATTGACGTTTGTGATACCCTCCAGATTTCGTAGTCGCGTTAGAATCAATTCCTGGGTTGCGGGTCCGCCACGGCTTTCTGCTGTTTCATGGAACATTTTAATCCACTCGATTGAGCGGCCTAACCGCATGTCCAAGTGATGCGCAGCGCGTTCCAGTTTGAGTATCGCCGCTTCCTGCCATTCATCGATCAGGATTTTTCTTACATAAATAAATCCTGAAACCCCCGAGAGAAAAAGAAGCAAGGCCACGGGAAGTATTAACAAAAGCGATAACTTTTGTTTTAGGCTTTTGATCATCGAACTCTCCTTTGTCCGTAAGCGTTCGGACCACTTGTTCTTTTGTCAAATTTCTCTTCCCCGGGCTTCGTTGGGCCAGAAGACGAATTTTTTCAAGGGCCAAGCATCAGCCGTGCGGGTACCAGAATTTGAAAACGTGCTTCTCGCCATCAACTTTCACCAAACAAACCGCACCGTATTTACTATTTTTGCTAAATGTAAAGTTGGCTGCAAAAATCCCATTGTAGTTTTTCAGGGTATTTATTTGTTCCTTACCGTCCGGCCCGATGACTTTAACCTTTCCAACAGCATCTTTTATCGGGTGGTTCGTGGAATCATGATATAGATTTAACATAACGTGATGGGTGGCACCGTTTGGATCTTTCATATGCATACTTGCCAGGCTCATAATCTTGAATTCTGCTCTAACATGGTTGGCAACCGCTTCATGTGTAAATGTACCTGTCGAACCTGTGTTTTTCTTTGCAGTTGGTGCAGGCGTGTGTGATTGTCCATGCCCTTCATGGGTTGTGCCTGCGGTTCCTATATTTAGCGAAACCAAACCGATAGCTATAAACATTATAAAAACTGAGATTATTTTTTTCATGATAACTTCTCCTTTTTATCTTTTATTCTTCTGTCTTTTGGACAGACTTATCTTTTGGTAAATTCCATTCCTTCCACAGTCCGTAGATTGCCGGTACCACGAGAAGGGTTAAAAGAGTTGCACTCACCATGCCGCCCACCATGGGGGTCGCGATGCGCTTCATCACCTCGGATCCCGTACCGTGGCCCCACATAATCGGCATCAATCCCGCCATGATGGCCACTGCCGTCATCATGATCGGCCGAACACGAAGGGCAGCACCCTCTTCAATGGCCTGGTACAGAAGTTCTCGGTTAAAGTTTTCTTTATGCAGGGATGTAAACTTTTTGTAGGACAGATCCAGATAAACCAACAAAATCACCCCGATCTCGGTGGCAACGCCCGCCAGAGCAATAAACCCCACCCCAACGGCAACGCTCATGTTGTAACCCAGCAGATACATGAGCCACAGGCCGCCGGTAAGAGAGAAGGGTACACTCAGCATCACGATGAGGCTCTCAGCGACACTTTTAAAATTAAAATACAGCAGCAAGAAGATAATGACCAAGGTCATCGGTACCACAATCATCAGCCGTTTCTGGGCCCGCACCATGTATTCGTACTGGCCGCTCCAGACCATACTGTAGCCGGGAGGCAGTTCAATTTTTTCCTGAACAATTTTCTGGGCTTTTTTGACATAGGTCCCTACATCGATGCCGGTAATATCTATATAAATCCAGGCGGTGTTTCGAGCGTTCTCGCTTTTAATCACCGGCGGTCCCTTGATGATGCGGATATCGGCCAACTGTGTTATCGGCACTTGGGCACCTGTTGGTGTCGGCACCAGGATGCGTCTTAATTTTTCAGGTGTATCCCGAAGTTCGCTCCCGTAACGCAGGTTCACCGGATAGCGTTCCAAGCCTTCGACGGTCTGGGTAATGTTCATTCCGCCAATGGCTGTCATAATGATGTCCTGAACGTCGCCAACGGTCAAACCATAACGGGCGGATTCTTTACGCTTGATCTGAAAGTCTAAAAAATTTCCGCCGGTAACCCGCTCTGAATAGGCGCTGAGGGTTCCTGGTACCTCCCGCATCACCGCTTCGATCTTTACTCCCAGGTCGCTCAGCACCTGCAGGTCTTCACCCATCAGCTTTATGCCCACCGGCGTCTTTATCCCGGTGGAAAGCATGTCGATACGGGTTTTGATCGGCATGGTCCATGCATTGGTCAAACCTGGAAACTGGATGGCTTTATCGAGTTCATTGACCAGTTTCTCCATGGTCATCCCCTCGCGCCACTCGGATTCAGGTTTCAGCATAATGGTCGTCTCCATCATGGAAAGGGGCGCGGGATCGGTGGCCGTCTCGGCCCGGCCGATTTTGCCAAACACGTGGTGAACCTCGGGAAAGCTTGCAATAATGCGGTCGGTCTGCTGCAAAAGCTCCTTGGCCTTGGTCACCGAAATGCCCGGAAGGGTTGTGGGCATATAGAGCAGATCGCCTTCGTTTAAGGGCGGCATGAATTCGGAGCCGATGCCCTTCCAAGGGATATAGCTGATGGCCAGGACCCCCACGGCCAGCAGGATCACCAGGATTTTGGCTTTCAGCACCAGCTTGATGATGGGATGGTAGACCCAGACGAGGAAACGGTTCACCGGGTTTTTATGCTCGGGCAGGATCTTGCCGCGGATCAGATAGCCCATCATTACCGGCACGATGGTCACCGCTAGCAGCGCAGCACCCATCATGGCGTAAGTCTTGGTAAAGGCCAGGGGCTTAAAAAGCCGGCCTTCTTGGGCTTCCAGGGTGAACACCGGCAGAAAGCTGACGGCGATAATCAACAGGGAAAAGAACAAGGACGGCCCCACTTCCTTGGCGGCATCCGCGATCAAATCCCAGTGGGGTTTTTTGCCGCCGTCGTGCTCGATATGCTTATGGGCATTTTCGATCATCACGATTGCCGCGTCCACCATGGCGCCCACGGCAATGGCGATGCCCCCCAGGCTCATGATGTTGGCGTTGATGCCCTGGCGTTCCATAATGATAACACTGATCAGCACGCCGACCGGCAGGGTAAAAATGCCCACAAAGGCACTGCGAAAATGAAGCAAAAAGACAATACAGACCAATGCCACGATAATACTTTCCTCGATGAGCGTCTTTTTCAAATTGTCCACGGCCCGCAGAATCAGGCCCGACCGGTCGTAGACGGTCTTAATTCGAACGCCTGCGGGCAAGCCGGATTTAAGTTCTTCCAGACGTTTTTTAACATTTTCGATAACCTGCAGGGCATTTTCTCCAAACCGCATAATCACAACCCCGCCGACGGCCTCGCCGGTGCCGTTGTAGTCGGCCAGTCCCCGCCGCAGCTCCGGGCCGATCTTGATGGTGGCAACGTTTCTCAGCAGGATCGGCGTGCCGTGCTTGCCTACTTTAAGAGGAATGTTGTTGAGGTCATCGACACTTTTGATATAGCCCAATCCCCGGACCATAAATTCGGTTTCTGCCATCTCGACCAGTTTGCCGCCCACGTCGTTATTGCTACGCTGAACGGCCATTTTGATCTTTTGCATGGGGATGTTAAATGCCCGCAGCTTGTTGGGATCGACGATGATCTGGTACTGCTTGACATAACCGCCGATGGAGGCCACTTCGGAAACACCCGGGACACTGGCAAGTTCGTAACGCAAAAACCAGTCCTGAATCGAGCGCAGCTGGGACAGATCATGTTGATCGCTTTCCAGGATGTATTCGTATACCCAACCCACACCGGTGGCATCCGGCCCCAGGGACGGTGTCACCCCCTGGGGGAGGCGCCCGGCAACAAAGTTCAGATACTCCAGGACCCGGCTGCGGGCCCAGTACAGGTCGGTGCCGTCTTCAAAAATGATATAGACAAAGGAAAGGCCAAAAAACGAATAGCCGCGCACCACTTTGGCAAACGGCACTGAAAGCATGGCCGTGGTCAGCGGATAGGTAACCTGGTCCTCGACGACTTGAGGGGCCTGGCCCGGGTATTCGGTAAAAATAATGACCTGGGCGTCGGAGAGATCCGGGATGGCGTCCAGCGGTATCCGCAACATGGCATAGATGCCGGCCGCTATGACAAACACGGTCATCAGGATTACCAGAAATTTATTTTTAATAGACAAGTCTATGATTTTTTCTATCATTTCGCTTCCTCTTTCTGTTCTTTTAAACCATGAGGATCATTTTAAGAATATCAATAACTATATGTTTACTTGTGTTGATGCGCTTTCGATGTTTCCGTTGTCTCATCCATTTTCATATCTGACATATCCAGATCGTCGTCTTCCATTTTCACGTCCGACATGTCGAGATCATCGTCTTTCATTTTCATGGGTTGGGTATCGGTTGTGGGAGTACCCTGCTGCCGAACTTCCAGCATCTTTTGAATAGCCTCGCGCAGACGGCTTTCCGAATCGAGCATGAACTGAGCGGAAATCACAATCTGTTCATTTTCCTGGAGGCCTTCCAATACCTGAAATTCGTTATCGTTGCCTTCCAAACCAAGCTTGACTTCACGAGGCTGAAATTTACCCTTGCCCAATGCAACAAAAACAACCTTTCGAACACCGCTGTCAATGACCGCTTCCTGAGGAATAACCAGACTATCCTCGGAAACGGCAGATTTCAAATTCACATTGGCGTACATATCCGGCATTAGCTGATAATCGGGATTGGGAAATTCCAATCTGAGTCTGGCCGTTCGGGTCTTTGCTGTAAGAAACGGATATACATACAGTACTTTACCGGTAAAGATCTTACCCGGGATGTAGGACAGCTCCATCTCTGCAGACATTCCTTTTTTAATCCAGGGAAACTCATACTCATAAACTTCTACATCCACCCACACCTTTGAAAGATCGGCGATTTCATACAGGTGTTCACCTGCCATTACATGGTGACCCTGAAAAGCGATCTTTTTGATGATCACACCGTTGGCTGGAGAGTATATGGTGAGTGTCTTTTGGACGATACCGGCATTTTCAACTTTTTTTATCTGCTTCTCGGTCAAGTCCCAGTACCTCAGTCGGGTACGGGAGGCCTTTAAAAGTCTCTGGGCTCCTTCCCGGATCCTGGGGTAAGGGCTTTCTTTTAGACTTGCGTTATGTTGAAGAGATAGAAGGTACTCCTCCTGAGCTGTTACCAGTTCGGGGCTATAAATATCGAAAAGAGGTTGTCCTTTTTTCACTTTCTCGCCGATAAAATCTACATACAGTTTTTCAATCCATCCGTTGAACTTGGTATTGACTGCATAGATCCGTCTTTCATCGTATGTGATGTTGCCGAATGTTCGAATATGTTTAACCAAAGGTTTGCGTTTTACCCGCCTTATACGAACGCCCATATTTTGAATGGTCACCGGGTCAATACGGATGGTCGAAGCCGGTTCTTTCTCATCGCCTTTGTCCTCGTAAACCGGCACCAAATCCATCCCCATGGGAGATTTGCCCGGTTCGTTCCGAATATAGGTCGGGTCCATTGGGGAGGCCCAGTATTTGATCTTTTTGCCGGTTTTGGGATCGATCATTCCTGCTTTGAGTTCATTTTCTGCAGCCAATGCTTTTGAAACCGCAAGAATCGGTTTGCCGGTGGGGCTCCTGTCGAAACCGTTCCAAGTGATCAGCAATGTCAACACACCGATAAAACCAAAGATTGCTATAAGAAGGGAGCTTTTTATAAGTTTTTTCATGATGTTTTTTCCTTATTCAAAGGGGATACATTATCCTCAGGATTCTGATACAAAAGCGACGCGCCCAAAACCTCTTCAAGTTCTGCACGTTTTTTATAGAGGCTGAACAAGTAATTTTCTGACTGAAGTTCGAAGCGAAGCAAACGAACTTGGGCAGTAATCGTGGTGTTGAAGTTCACCTTACCAACCTCATAGGCGATTAAGGATGAGCGGGCCCACTGCTCTGCCTGGACGATCAGAGCATCTGTAATTAGCTTGTAGTTTTTCTGTAAGTTTCGGATGTCGGTTACCAGGGCGTCTACTCTGTGAGGGAGCCCTGTTGCCAAATTTTGATAAGACTGTAATGCGGCCTTGTGGCGCAGCTTGGTTGCCCCCAGTTTTTTGTCCTGCCGTTTGTTCTGCCAGAGGGGGATATTCATGACCACAGAAGTTGATAAAAAGTCTGCCCAGTCCTGGCCGCTCTGACTCTCGTCTCGCTGACCGTAAGCCACTTTAAAATCCATATCCGGCCAATAATCCTTTCGGGCCAGCTCAACCTCCACACTGGCCTGGTCGATTTCAACCAGCTTGACTTTCAGCCAGGGATTCATCTTCAAAGCACGATCTTGTAATTTCTCTTCTTTCAGTACCAGATCAGGAAATGGCGGATTTTCAGGCGGTATTACAGGGGTGAAACTCTCCCGATTCAGAAGACTGTTGATCCGATCTTCCAGCATACGGCTATTTTTGTCCAAAGTGATCTGTTCATCCAAAAGTTTACTCACCTCTACCTGGGCTTGCAAAACATCTTGCTGAAGCCCCTGACCTGCCGCATATCTCGACTCTGATACCTTGAGCAGCTGGGTCAACATTTTTATGAGTCTTTCGTTGATTTTCTGACCACTGGCAACAAAACCCAGTTCGTAATATGCCGAAGCAATTTGTCGAGCAAGTTCCAGCCGTTTTGCATTTAGGACCGCTTCTTGACGAATCGCCTTTATTGCTGCCCTTTGGGAACGTAGGTCTAACTTGCCGAACCACGGTATTTTCTGGGCGATAAAAATCTGCTTCTGGGTCATGGGCTCCTGGTCAAACCTGAATGTGTCGGTTGGAAGATTCAGCAAACCTATGCCAATGCGAGGATCATTCAAGGACCCTGCAAACGAAATTTCCTCTTTAAGGCTTTCTACTTTAGACGCCAGACTCTGGATATCCTGGTTTTTTTCCAAACCCTCTTCAATAAGCACGGCCAGCTGCGGTGGCGCCCAGATGGAAGGTTCAGCCGCTGAATTGCCGGGAGCAATGAAAGCAATCACTGTTACTACAAATGCGAACGATAAAATTTTAAGCAAAAACTGCTTCATGTCATTTCTCCTATAGTTTTTATGGGATTCGGTGAATGTTAACTGCAAAACTGGTGCCAAAAATATAACCAACTGAAATTTTAGATTATTTAGATCTATTCTTAGAGGTTTGTTCTTAAGGGTGCGCAAATTATGCGCATTTTTAACGAATTTTTGAGCTATGTGCGAAATATATTTGCATTCATATTGTTGCCGTGGTATTTTGGAAATGCACAGGGAGAAGAATCTTAACTTAATTTGTATAATTTCTTCGCTTCAACAATTAAGATCTTATATAAATCTTATAAAGTCAAAGTTATTTTTCTTTCTCACGGTTTTACATTATTAAACTCGTCTATTTTTTAATTCCGGCATTCCTCTGTATGTTTGCACTTAGCCGGGGCCTTCAGAATTAAGTGTTTCATGAGAGTTCTCAGATTAAAACGGCTTTATTTACCTGCACTATCAATCCTTGCCGTAGTGTTTCTTTTACTCATACTGATCAGCATCTCCACCTATCGAAACCTGAAACGGGAAGAAAAGACAGTACTAACTTTCTTACATCAACAGGGTTTGGCCATAGTGCATACTTTGGAAGCAGGTGCCCGTGCAGGTATGATAATGCATAATTGGGGGGAAGATTCGGTTGGAAACCTTATCTTGGAAACCGGAAAAGATGAAAATATTGCATATGTCTATCTCATCGATTCACAAGGTACAGTTGTACACCATTCAAATCCAGCCTTTAAGAGCATGTCTTCAGCCTGGCGCCCTAAGTTGGTTAATGAGGATCAATTCCTGAGTCAGGTCAGAAAGCTGGCAGATGGCACTCAGGTATATGACCTGGCCAAACGCTTTTCTCCACGCCAATCGTTGTTTATGAATGATCAGCATAAAGACATGATGGGCCAAGGCCATCATATGGCTCCTCACCAACATTCAGATTCCACCATTATTCTCGGATTGAAAATGACAGTCTTTGAAGAGGCTCGTCGTTCGGATATTCACCATGCCGTGATCATGGCTGCAATTCTTGTGGTGCTCGGATCGGGAGCCCTTTTTTTCATATTTGTTATTCAGAATTATTATCTGGTGAACAGGGCACTTGAACAGACTCAGGATTATACTCGACAGGTCGTAGCCAGCATGGCCAATGGACTGTTGAGTATCAACCCTGAAGGCCGGATTATATCCTACAACCAATTAGCCCTTGAATTGCTTGGAGTTAAAGAGACTGAGGTTAATGAAACAAACTTAGAATCGGTGATTGGCTTTAAGGAAACCGGCATAGATGCTACACTTGCAGGACGCCAGCCCATTCTCGAACGGGAATTCATTCATCAACAGAAATCTGGTACGCTGATTCCAATGACCCTTAGTGTCACACCGATTCTTGACGAAGAAAATATCTGTACCGGTGCTGTGATTGTGCTCAGGGACTTAAGGGAAATCAAACGATTAGAAGAGAAGGTTCGACATTCAGAAAAACTTGCGGCCATTGGGGAACTGGCTGCCGGGGTCGCTCATGAAATCCGCAATCCTCTTAGCTCTATTAAGGGTTTTGCACGGTTTCTGGCTCATTCCCTTTCGGATCGACCACAGGAAAGAGAATACGCTGAAATCATGGCCAAAGAAGTTGATCGAATTAACAGTGTGGTCAATGATTTGCTTACGTTTGCCCGTCCCTGGGAGCCCGAAATTGCGCCAACAAATATTTTGGAAGTGGCAGAACATACGTTGCGCCTACTTGAGACTGATGTCCGTTTGCGTAATATAAAGATCCGCAATAAAGTCAAAGCAGATTTAAACAGCTTTCTTCTGGATGCTAATCAGATAACCCAGGCCCTGCTAAACCTAATACTGAATGCGCTACAAGAAGTTGATGACAGAGGAATGATTGAAGTGGGAGCTGATGTAAATGAATCGCGAACCAACTTGTATCTTTGGGTAGAAGACGATGGACCGGGAATCCCCCAAGATAAAAAGAAAAAAATTTTTGAGCCCTTTTTTACAACCCGAGAAAAAGGCACTGGTTTGGGCCTTGCCATTGTTCACAAAATCGTTGAAAACCACGGGGGTGAAGTTCGGGTTAAGAGTCCTTTGACAGGAAAAACCAGAGGTAGTCGATTTACTATTACCCTTCCAATTATTTCGCCGGACAATGGGTAGACTCAATGAGAACTCTTTAAATCCGGCAATTATTCATTGGTTAATTAGAGGGAGGACATGAAACCGAAAATCCTAATTGTTGACGACGATTCAACCCATCGCAAGATGCTCGAAACTGTACTTTCAACTGATGGATACAACATACGGCAAGCAGAGGATGGACAAGCGGCAATTGCCGCCGTGGAGGAAAGCTTCTATGACCTAATACTGATGGATATCCGTATGAATCAAATAGGCGGAATAGAGGCGTTAAAAGGGATCAAAGAAATCAGCCCGGAAATCCCAATCATAATGATGACCGGTTACTCTTCGGTTAGCACGGCCGTGGATGCTTTAAAATCAGGTGCCTACGATTACTTGACCAAGCCCCTTGATATTGATGAGCTTAAAATCCTGGTGAATAACGCTTTACATCATCATCAACTTCAACAGGAAAATATTTATCTTAAGGAAAGATTAGAAGATCGTTTCGATTTTTCAAATATCATTGGTAAAAGCTCCGAGATGGGAAAACTATTTGAAACCATTGCATTAGTTGCGCCATCTGAAGCTACTGTTCTTATTAATGGTGAAAGCGGGACAGGCAAGGAACTCATCGCCAACGCCATCCATCAAAATAGCATTCGCAAAGAAAAACCAATGATCAAGGTCAACTGTGCTGCTCTGCCCGAAACCTTATTGGAAAGCGAACTATTCGGCCATGAAAAAGGTGCATTCACAGGAGCGCTGAAATCTCGGCAAGGACGCTTTAAGCTGGCTCATAAGGGATCAATATTCTTGGATGAGATTGGAGAAATGGCCCCTCAAACACAGGCCAAGATCCTTCGTGTGCTCCAGGAACGCGAGTTCGAACCTGTAGGCAGCTCAAATACTATTAGGGTAGATACTCGCGTGATCGCTGCAACAAATAAAAATTTGAAGGAAGAAATTAAGGAAGGCCATTTCCGCGAAGATCTTTTTTATCGAATCAATGTCGTCTCCATCAGTGTTCCACCCTTGCGAAATCGGCGAGAAGATATTCCATTACTTGCGATTTTTTTTCTAAAACGATATGCTGAAAAGAATCGACGGCTAATCAAAGGGTTTACGCCCAGGGCCATCGACGTGCTCATGCGATACGAGTGGCCGGGCAATATACGGGAACTTGAAAACATGGTGGAGCGTGCCGTGATAATGACCCGCAGTGACACCATTACGACCGCAGAGCTTTCAGACACATTGCAAGCGCTGGACTACGAGGAGCAGCAATCCAGGATTGATCTTTCTCCCGGCAGGTCGCTTAAGGATGTAGAAAAAGAGATGATCCTCAGAACATTGGAAATGGCCGAAGGCAATCGAACCCATACGGCCAAAATCTTAGGTATCAGCCGCCGCACCCTGCAATTGAAACTCAAAGAGTACGGCGTTAACTAATGTCCATTCATAGCTTTGGGTAAAAAGACCATTTATGGATGGACACTAATTAATGTGATAAACTAGCGGAGTGAGTGAATCCGGCCGGTCCCCTTATCGATAAGCAAACGTTCCAGAAGGCTCCCGTCCTGACTGGTCACCTCTGTCTGGTAATAACTTTTTTTATCGGTGATGGGTCCCATTCGGAATTGTTCCCCGTATCGAGATTTAATATGCTGGTTTACCAAGTCTCTGACATTTTCCTTACTCAGCATGACGGCTCCAGGGTTGGAGCCGTTTTGCTGAATATCCGGCATGCGATCTCCCGAATAGTTGCCTTCGTCCATCATGCTTCCTCCAGAGTTGCCACCTCCCATCATGTTTTCACTTGAGCTGCCGCCTCCCATCATCGCCGTGGCATTCACCGTAGAAAACACCAGCATCCCGATAAATCCAAAAGCAACAAGATTTCTTTTCCAACACTTTTTCATGATTATCTCCTTTTTGATATTTTACATTAACCAAGCTTCTGAAAGCAGGCTTAAATTTATAACTCTGGATGGCTTTCAGGCTAGATATACACAAACTGTGCCAATCATCAAAACTTTTAGCAAAGAATCCGAAAATGAATATTTCATTCTTGAAGGAGAGTACAAGCGCTTTGTCATGAGGGTTTTGAACGGAGACAGCAAACAAGATGTGGTTCTAATGAAAGACCGCGGTATCTTTTTGACCGTAAACAACGGCAATCTTCTTGCACTGGACAAACACTCTTTTCCGATAAGGAAACAATCGCCCTTCATCTGCACAGCAACCTATATGGATGGAGACGGAAACGATGGGTTTTATGTAACGCTCGCAGAAGAAACACAATTCATGGGGGAAACAGACTTTCGCCTCAGATCCTTGGTCCTTACTTATAAAAAGGGGGCTTTTAGCCCTCCAGCGGACGGTCTTGCCTACTATTTGCGGGTCATTCAAGACAGAACCTGGCAAAACGTCATTATCGGGCAAGAGAAAGGATCTTACGATCAATATGACGGCCAGTGCTTTCTCATCAACAAAGAAAGACGGGAATTGTAGGGTGCTCTCTGAAGCGGGTTCTTGGGAAGACCGAAGGCATGAACAGTCTTGCAGGTATAAGCTGGCGCAGCAAGAAACTGGTCGAGACCCAGGAATCAGAAAAGATCGCCAGGAACAGCCTGGTTTTTTGTTTTCAAGACAACAAGGTCTATTTGTTTACAAGAAATGCTCAAGGAGATTATGCTTTAGAAGCTCTACACTGAAAAAACAACCCATTTAAGATCCTAACGGCGGCTATGAAAATATTTAGAGCTCCAATCTGCTGTGGCTCAACATTGCTAGTCCTGTATCGCGTTTAGATTCAGAAGGTAACCTCTCCAACTCTGGTTTTACCAAATGATCATCGCGGTCATAAACTTGAATTACATTTTGTGAACGTAATGTTTGCAGTATCGTCGTTCGTAATTTTTGAGCCGGAATAAGGCCGTCCTTGGCTTCGGTTTTACCGATCAGAATGTACTCATAAGAACCTCGGTTGGCAATCAAGGCGTCGATACTTTCTTGAACCAATTCTTTCAACACACCATTCACATCAGGCTTTACAGTCTTTTTGGTACTTTTGTATAGCATGGGCCCCATCATTAAAGGCATCATGGCACAGGAAACGAGATTGAGCATAACAAAAACCATTATACATGCGGTTGCAAGTCTTTTAAAATTTATCATAGATCAGCCTTATATTGCATAAAGAGATATTTTTATTTTCATCAAAAAAGGTTCAAATTTCAAAGCTGCCCGTCTTTAGGCTAAGCGTACGGCTCGATGTTTAAAATAACAGGGACTAATTAATCACCTTTCACAAACCATGCCATTTTATTGAAAGTTGCTTTTGGGAAGACCGATAACGAAC
Organism: Candidatus Desulfatibia vada; assembly: GCA_014383215.1. Classification (GTDB taxonomy): domain Bacteria; phylum Desulfobacterota; class Desulfobacteria; order Desulfobacterales; family UBA11574; genus Desulfatibia_A; species Desulfatibia_A vada. The sequence continues at coordinate 16,822 of JACNIG010000245.1, forward strand.
AAATAACATGATTCAACCCATTTTTTTTCTTTACAAACAGTTGTTTTCGGATGTCTTTCCGATAACGGATCTTGTGCGTAAACATCTTTAAGTATAGGACCTCTAATTCAAGGGTTAAGCCAGCAGGTGCGAATAATTTGCGCTATTCTTAATAAATACATTAAAATAATGTGAAAAAAATTAGCAGACAACCTACTGCTCTAACGAGCACATCGTAATCATCTTCAGGAAGTACCTTTCAACTCAATTGTCTGTCTCAAGGTGTTAATAGTCTTTTCTTAATGTTTTTAGACAGTTTTCTTCTCACTTAATCATTCGCTACTCAGGATCTGATTTTTCTATTATTAGTTGGCATGTGGCTTGCATTTAATTATAAAACAAAACTCTGAATATTGACCGATAATTTAAAGTGACAACTAATAAGGTGTTGTAACAAGGAGGGTTTATGAATGAACGCTCAAAACCATACAGTGCTATTTTAAATAAAAGTGTTTTCTTTGCGATTGTTTTAATGCTGTCTGTTTTCCTGCCTGTCTCAACAACATTTGCCCATGGCCCTAAAGGGCATGCTGATATGGAGTTTACCGTTATACGGGCAGCCCAAAAAGGGGTTCTGCTGTATGACCGCCTGCTTACATCCGGGAAGCTTACAGAATCCTGGGCGACGGATTTGGAAGATATTAAAGTATCCAGGCGTATAAACGACAATAAAAGCGAATTTGTAGTTAAATTCAGCCGCAGTAAGGGAGAACCTCGATCGGCATACATCTTCTTCAATGATAAAGGAGAGTATATCGGCTCAAACTTTACCGGAAAATAGGAGAATACGGCTATGAGTGCATCCAACCAAAAACAAAAAGAAAACCGTTCTGAATTGGGTCCCCGTCTACGCGACTGGCCGCTGCCCGGAAAAGTACTGATCACGATGATCGTTGTGATGATGACAATAGGCCTCAGTGTTGCCGCCGGCCAGATCATCGCACATGATATTATCCCCACGTTTTGGGGTAAAGACGAGCAAGTAATGTCAGCGGTTCATATGTCTGAAGGACATTCTGACACGCGGGGAGACCTTTTTGACGAAACTTTGACAAAAGAAAAAACAACCACTTTTTACCAAACCGATGAGTTTATCTTTGCATTGAAATTTACTCATATACATATTTTCGGAATGAGCGCTATCTTCATCCTCATGGGAATAATTGTCCTTTTCCTTGATCTTGGAATAAAGGTGCGCAGTTGGCTGATCTTACTTCCCTTCATTGGTATCATCATTGATTTAACATCTGTTTGGCTCAAGATATTTGTTCATCCTGCCTTCTTCTGGCTTCATATTCCGGGCGGGTCTCTTTTCGGGGTGGTTTTTGTCATCGATGTTGTGTTAATCCTGTGGCAAATGTGGGTAAAACCGTCTCCCAACATCTAACCAAGAAATTGCATACTTTAAGCCCCAGCAAAAAGCTGGCAAGGTAGCTATCTTGATCGGCCGAGTATCTACGTGAATGACATAAGAAAGCAAAGGGTCTGGAGAAATAATCATGGAGATAGCATTTTTAATGGATCGACTGGATTCGATCAATCCGATCAATGAAACCACCAGCCATTTGATGTATGAATGTAATCAAAGGGGGCATACGGTTTTTTTTCTGGAACCTCACGATCTTTATATCCGGGGTGATATGGTTGTGGCCAGAATGCGGAACATCTCTGTGCCGCCAGACCTTTCCATGAAAAAGTACTGGAGATCACTGATTGGTTGTCTGAAGAAGGATGAATTGATATTTGAAAGCATCACGGATTTGGATGCTCTTTTTTTGCGCAAGGATCCACCGCTGAATTATCAGGTGATGGAGTTTCTGGGGCCTGTGAGAAACAAAGTCTTTATCCTCAACAGTACCACCGGACAAATTCTTGGCAACAGCAAACTGTATGCCCTCAATTTTCCAGATATCATTCCGATTACCCACGTATCCAGAGATCCAAGAAGACTTAAAAGGATCATTGATGATTTCGGAGGAGAGATGGTCGTTAAACCGTTGCAGCGGTATGGCGGCGAAGGGATAATCAAGGTCAGTGTTCGGGACCGTGAAAATCTGAACTCACTGATAAATTATTATGTCAGCGGCTATAAGAATTATCCGGAACGTGAACCGATCATGGTTCAGGAGTATCTGGAGACCGTAAAGCATGAGGGTGATGTCAGAATCCTTTTGCTAAATGGAGAGATTCTCGGTGCCATGAGAAGAAAGCCGCTTCCCGGAGAGTTCAGAACGAATATTCACGCCGGGGGCCGAGCTTATCGCCATGAGATAACGCCGGAGGAAAGAAAAATCTGCCAGGTTATCAAAAATAGACTGATCCAGGACGGCCTCTTTTTTGTGGGTATAGATGTAATCGGAAATAAACTCATTGAGGTAAACTGTGTTAGCCCTGGTGGAATTCCTCGGATCAACCGACTAAACAAAGTAAAGCTTGAGGTTAATGTGATCGATTTTCTTGAACAAAAAGTTAAGGAAATGAAAGGGACGTTTGTTTAACTATTAGATCCAATACAAATTCTTTTATTTTCAGCTTTGATATCATCAAGTGAGCTTGTGACGCACATCATTCAAGTAATCTACAATTTTACAAGCAGAAAATTGTAGCTTATGAATATTATAATTGACAATCGGACAAAGGAGCTTTCGTTATGAAAGATATTGAAAATTTAGCTAAAACTTCTCTCTTTGCACTCATGAAAGATAGAGATTTAAAACGTATCGCTAAACTGGCCAATCATATTTTTTTTAAAAAGGGAGAACTGATCATCAAAGAAGGTGAGAATGATGGTCGCCTATTTGTCATCATTTCAGGTGAGGTGGAGATCATAAAAAGTCTGGGAGACCCAAACCAAAAACACTTGAGGTTTCTTGGGCCCAATCATTATTTTGGAGAAATGGCGCTGATCGATGATTACGTTCGGACGGCAAGTGTTGTTGCTATGGAGAACACAGAGGTCCTTTCTCTGGATCAATGGAATATTCGCAAGGAGATCGCAAAGAACCCTTCGGTCGCCATTGAACTGCTGCAGGCCCTGAGTCGACGTATCCGCGAGGCTGAAGAGCATCTGTGCTGAAATGAAGGAGAAAATGGAAAATACTATCTACCATCTGTTTCAGCTTTATAAAAACAACTCTTTTTTTGCAGCGTATTAGAATTTTCTTTGTCGTTTCTTTTGTTTTTTAATTTTAAACAACCTTGAGACAGACACATCCATGCCCAAAGCTGCACATGACCAATCTTTTCTGCTTGACGTTTTTTACAAAAATATAGCAGAATGTGTAAAACCTACCGACATTAAAATAACATCTCATCCACAATATATAAGGTTTTCTTGCGATATGAGTAAGCCCTTAGAGAATATTTTTAAAACCGGATATGTCCTCGACGACAAATGGGTGATCATAGAATTTATCGACAAAGGCGCTATGGGCGAAGTCTACCGCGCCCATCAACTGAATCTCAAGCGTGATGTGGCCATCAAGGTCATCTCACAGGAAATGCTTCAATCGTTTGAAGACGACCCCGAAGAAATTGAAACCGCTGTGCAGAGATTTCGGCGGGAGGTTGAAGCCATGGCCCGGGTTCGACACCCCAATGTTCTGCAGATCTTCGATTATGGTTCTGAGGTAATTACTAAAAAAGAAAAAGACGTATCCGTCGAATATATTGTCATGGAATATATTCCGGGAACCTCTCTGCGGTTTACCATGTCTGAAGAAGGTTTTTACCCTGAAGACGATCTGACGGCAACCTGGATTGAGGACTACTTTCTGCCGCTGTTGCAAGGTGTTGCAGCCATTCATGCTCAAGATATCGCTCACCGGGATCTGAAGCCGGAAAATGTGCTTTTGGACGGTACAGTTGCGAAGATTGCCGACTTCGGTCTGGCCGGTTCCAGTCGTATGAAACCGGTGACCCAATCTATCGAAGTCAGGGGCACACCGGCCTACATGTCACCTGAGCATTTCTTCGACTTTAAAAAGGCGGATCAAAAGAGCGATATTTATTCACTGGGCAAGATCCTGTTTGAGGCCGTGGAAGGCAAGATCGGCCAAGAAACCATTCCTTTTAAAAGCGTTGGTTTGCAGAATCAAGAGACTCCATTTTTTCAGCAACTGGACCGGATCATCCAAAACGCCACAGCTGATAAAAAAGAAAAGCGCCTGCAATCGGTCGGAGAACTTCGCAAGACTCTTTTGGATGCCATTGACGTATTGAAAACGAAAACGACGGATGACACCGCTGCAACTCACACTCGTTTTTTATTTCTGACTCAACCTGCTTTAATCTGGGCGGGCATTCTGATTGCGATTGTATCGGTGGGATTAATGGGGCTCTGGCACTTAATGGGTGATCCCGGCAAAACAACGGAGCGTTTAAGAAGTCCGCAGACAGCCCGAATTGAGTCTTCCCATCCAGGCTCCAAGGAGCCTTCCAAAGCTGTTCCAAGCGCCCCCCCTTCTCCGGCCCCATCTATCCGCGGAAAAGACGGTTTGACCATGCTCCTCATCCACGGCGGCAAGGTCAAGACCGCTTCGAAAGCTGTAAGCGATCAGGAACAAACCATTCAGGTCCCATCCTTTTACCTGGATGAAAAAATGGTGTCGAACCATCACTTTGCCGATTTTTTAAACGAAGTCAAAGAAAGCCTGAACGTGGAAAACGGTGTTGTCAAAAATAAAGATGAGATCTGGTTTTATCTGGGAAAAAGTGCCGAACCTTTCGAGCAGATTATATACGAGCACGGACGTTTCCATCTGAGGGATACACAACATGCGGCCAATCCGGTGGTCCGTGTTACCTGGTACGGTGCTTTCGCCTATGCGCGCCACTATGACAAACGCCTGGTAACAGAATCAGAATGGGATTATTTGCTTTCGAATAAATCTCTTCTCACTGATATCGACAAAGACAACCAAGCACACACATCTTCGAAAGCATCGGAAGATGCGCCTGCCGGAACCGAAGCGCACATCCATATGATGCATGTGGAGCCAGCATCCGGCGGCAGCGAAGCATCAGTGCATACGCCACCTGAGCATCTTACAAAGCAATGGGTTGCCCGCAAAAAAGTCAATCTAAATAAAAGAAGTGAGACCGGAGGACAGCAGGATATCTCCTACCCAAGTCTTGTTGTCGGCAAACCGTCTGAACAAGGGTCCGCGTCTAAATTCTTCCGATATCCCTGGGAAGCGTTCTCCGATGTAGGCTTTAGATGTGCTAAGACCTTAGGAAGTGAAACCCCTGAGCATAAACAAAACCAAAATAAAACAACAGGATTCATGTCTCACTGATGGTAGAAATGGTAAAATATACTCCAACCATCAATATGCTCACTGAATTAAGTATATTATATTGTGCTATGTTTTGTTGGCGCTCAAGGGTATAATAGCTTGATTTTACGATAAAGATATTCAGATGCGTACAAGAAAAATTTTGATTGTCTTATCTTTTTTTTGTTTGGTTGCAACTGCTGAAGCCAACATTGTCGAATACGAACTCACTATCGCCCGGGAAGAGGTCAACATCGCAGGAAAGCCCGCTCAAGGCATGACCATCAACGGCGGCATTCCAGGCCCGACGCTGCGTTTCAAAGAGGATGACACCGCCCGGATCCATGTTCACAACAAAATGAGCGTGGAAACATCCATTCACTGGCACGGCCTACTGGTGCCGCCCGATATGGATGGCGTTCCTTATATCAGCTTCCCGCCCATTGCAGCCAATACAACCTTTACTTACGAATTTCCCATCCGCCAAAGCGGCACTTACTGGTATCATTCCCACACCAGCCTGCAGGAGCAGAGCGGTGTTTACGGGTCCATTGTCATCGAACCGCGCCAAAAACGCTTGCATGCGGATCGCGACTACGTTGTTCTGGTTTCAGACTGGACAGACGAGAACCCCTACGGGGTGCTGCGTACCCTCAAGCGCGGGAGTGAATGGTATTCGATTGAAAAAGGCAGCGCCCAGAGCATTTTCGGTGCTGCTCGCCTTGGAATGCTCGGCGACTATTTTAAACGCGAGCTGCAGCGCATGCCGGCCATGGACATTGCAGACGTCGCCTACGACCGGTTTCTGGCCAACGGTCAACCCGAATCATCTATGGCGGCTCATTCCGGCGAAACCGTGCGGCTGCGCATTATAGACGGTTCGGCCACTACCTACTTCCATCTTGAATTTGCCGGCGGCCCCATGCGGATTGTCAGTGCCGACGGTCTGGATGTCGAGGCTGCCGAACTAAAACGTTTTCTCATCGGAGTTGCCGAAACTTATGATGTTATAGTCCAAATACCCGCCTCCGGAGCCTATGAACTGCGCGCGACCGCCCATGACGGATCAGGCTACGCTTCGGTCTGGATCGGCTCCGGCAAGCGTCATCCAGCCCCTGATGTCCCCAAACCGAACCTCTACCATTCCATGGGGCATTTCAACCTGAAAAACATCTTTGCTCTCACTCCGGCCGGTGCCATGGGCATGTCCGACAGCCGGGTGGATGCCGGTATGTTCGACAAGCCCGGCATGATGGATATGGGCGGTATGAAAGGCATGGAGAGTATGAAACATGGCTCCGATTCTTCCAAAATGCAGATGGGAGGCATGGAACAAACATCGGGGGCAGGTGAGGGCGATGTGACCCATGACACCGGCAAGCCGATGAAGCATTTACCTACCGCCACCAAAGAAATGGATCCCGGCGGCCATTCCATGCCTATGCCTTCTCAGCATTTGCGAATTGGCAAAAAATTCGGTACCGACTTTAGCTTTCTTGCTGCCGACGTTTACGCTTCCAAAAGCCTGGCCGTTGACGGTATGGATCCAGGGCGTCCCTGGCCGCCGTATGCCAAACTGCGCTCTGTCAAACCCACGGCCTTTGCCGCCGGAAAACCCGTACGCGAAATCCGACTAACCCTTGACGGCGACATGGAGCGCTACGTCTGGCTGCTCAACAAAAAGCCGCTTTCCGAAAGCGACTCCATCCGTATCCGTGCCGGCGAAGTCGCACGCTTCATCATGATCAATCGCACGATGATGCATCACCCGATGCATCTGCACGGTCACTTTTTCCGTGTAGTCAACGGACAAGGAGACCACGCGCCGCTTAAACATACCGTTGATGTCGCCCCCATGTCCACCACGGTCATCGAATTCGACGCCAACGAGGTCGGCGACTGGTTTTTCCATTGCCACCTGCTTTACCATATGAAGGCCGGCATGGCCCGCATGGTGCACTACGAGGACTTTACCATCGATCCCCAGCTCGCCGCAATCCGGCCCAACCTCTACAAAGACTCCTGGTATTTTTGGGGCCAGGCCGACATCCTCAGCAACATGACCGAAGGTTTTCTGACGCTTTCCAACACCCGCAACATCTTAACCGCCGAGTGGGAAGCGGGATGGCGGGAAGTGGACGACACCGAATGGGAGGGGATCCTCACCTGGAGTCGCTACATAAACCGCTTTTTCAACATTTTCGCTGGTGCCGACCTTTTAGGTGAAGAGGATGAACTCGATAAAACTCGAGGAGTGCTGGGACTTCGCTATCTGCTGCCGCTCAACGTCGAATCAAGAGCTTGGGTTGATTCCGACGGCGGCGCACGCATCAGTGTCGACAAGGACTTTGAATTGACCCCGCGCCTTGTTCTCTTTGGTGAAGCCGAGTACGACACTCACGATCTGTGGGAGGGCAGCGCGGGGTTGAACTACACGATTTGTAAAAACTTTTCACTCACCGCTCTTTGGCATTCCGAGTTCGACTGGGGCGGCGGTGTGCAGATACGTTTTTAACCCTAATTGAGCTTAAACAAAATAAAAAACGTTTTAAATCATTGGTAGTGCAAAAAATACTGGACTGCCGAAGATCCTGCCATACGGGGAATAACCAGGTTTTCGAAGGCTAAATTTAAGTATGCATAAGACATTTGTTGACAAGCATGTCGTCATGTGTCATCTTATATGACGGCAAACACGACAATAAATCATTATGAAAAATACCATCCCATATATCGAACGGCTTATCGACTTAAATGCCCTGTTGGATAAAAAGTCTCATTTTCTGCTTGGCCCTCGCCAGACGGGCAAAACATTTCTCATTCACCATACGCTGAAGAACGTTAGAGTCTATGATCTTCTTGACTCATCAATTTTCTTGGCGTTGAGTCGAAATCCCGGACGTATATCCGAAGAACTTTTGCCGCAGGACCGTATTGTTGTGATCGATGAAATCCAACGACTCCCGGAGCTATTAAATGAAGTGCACCGTCTTATCGAAACGCGTGGTGTTAACTTTTTGCTGACCGGATCAAGTGCGCGCAAACTCAGGCGGGGTGGGATCAATCTGTTGGGCGGCCGGGCACGTACAAAATACCTGCACCCGCTAACATATAAAGAATTGAATAAACATTTTGATTTATTCCTGGCAATAGAGCGCGGATTGATCCCTTCTATTTACTTTTCAGATGAACCATTTGCCGATTTGCAAGCCTATGCCGGCTCATATCTGCAGCAAGAAATCGTTGCTGAAGGAGCAACACGCAATATACCTGCGTTTAGCAGATTTCTTCGGGTGGCCGCACTTTGCAATGCCACCATCGTTAACTTTACCAACGTCGCCAATGACGCCCAGGTGGCGAGAACAACGGTGTATGAATATTTTGAAATTCTCAAAGACACCCTGCTTCTTTACGAATTGCCTGCCTGGAAAAAATCAAAAAAAAGGAAACCATTGACTTCCTCGAAGTATTATTTTTTTGACGTCGGCGTAGCGGCCGTACTGCAAGGGAGGGAGTTTCGCGCCGGTACGCCGGAATTTGGCGAGGCATTTGAGACTTACCTTATGCATGAACTGACGAGTTTCAGTGATTATGTTTCCGGAGAGCGGTTGAGTTATTGGCGCTCTACCTCAGGTTTTGAAGTTGATTTTATCATCGGCGATCATACGGCAATAGAAGTAAAGGCGAAAGAAAACCTCTCACCCAATGATTTTAAATCGCTGAGGATGCTGGCGGAGGAAAATCAACTGCAACGCTATATATGTGTCAGTATGGAACCGCGCAGGAGAAAGGTTGGCGATATCGTTATTCTACCCTACAGGGAATTTTTAGAATCGCTGTGGCGTGGAGATTACTCTTAACAAGGTTATGATGTATCAGGTTGGATTTAAACCCACTCTCTCGAACTTTTGAAGAACCCCGTAGCCCCGCTGAGCGGGATTTTCACTACGCTACGTCAAGCTGCAAGGGTAGAGACGCTGTGCAGCTAAAAAAAATCAAAAACTTTCATTCGGAGCTTCACATATGAAATACGTATCATATGGTTTCTATTAGAAAAAAATTCCATTAGATGGTAAGTTAGGTCAGATTTCAAACAGCATGATTTTTATGGTATTCTCGTATAGCAGGTTTGGGCGGGGCGATGATTTGTCGGAGATAACACAGGTTGAAAGGTTATAGTTTAGGTGAATTTTAAGCACGTTCTGCACGAACGTAGTACCAACTGAAAGGCTATAAACGCGCAATTTCAACCCCGTCCCGCTTTATGTGACGCTTTATGGGTTGAAAACGCTTGTCGGGCTGCACATGGATTTGAGCTGCCGTAGCCTCGGGTGTAACCGTTTGATTTACAATTTTGATTCGACGAAAAGGGAAATAAGGTGCTATAGTGGGTACGGACATCGCAGGCCTCCTTTGGATAATGTTTATCGTGGCAGACAAACTTATATCCATTGAGATACCGGATGTCCATTCTATTTGAATTCACTATGTTTCACCTGTTTTTTACTCAACTAAATTGGAGAAGATCCTAATATGTAAATTGCAGGACTGCACCATACTTGCCAAATAACACTATTCCAGCCGGTTATAAAAAGTGTACCTTGATTATGTCATTGTTCATGTCTACCCAAATTGATCCTTATTGTCAAAAATGAACGGGCTTAAATTCCAGCAATCATAAAACCAGGCCAGGCATCTTGCCACGCCTTGGTTTCAACATTGATATTGACATTATCCATCGCCTGAAAATCCGCACTGTTGCCGGTCCATAGCCAAAGTGTCATTTAACAGATAGGCATCATCAGTTGCTATGAAGTGGCAGCGGAATGGCAATCTGGCACATGCCTTGGTTCACCGATGGCAATTTATTCAATTGCCTCGGCAAGCTTTATATCGCCCCTGAGAAGCTCGTTCACTACTGAGGACCGATCAATCCCCTTCTTCGAAGCGATTTTCTCCACAAATGCTGAAACTTCCTCATCAAGATAAATGGGAATGTTCAGCTTCATATCTGGACGATAAAACTTGCCTCTTTCACCTTTTGAAAAATCATATTCTTTTCTCATGTTCATTCACCATATGTTCTGGTTTCTTGTTTTGTTGCTTTCCGGCTTGAAACAATCCTGATCGTGACAAGATCTTCACTTTCTTCTCGAAAGGTGTGGATTACAATGAGCAACCTTCCTTTTTCCGAAATACCCATGGTGATCCATCTGTCTTCAGTTTCACTATGGTCTGGATCAAATATGGAAAATGCCTTTGAATCTCTGAATACCGTTGCAGCTTCGTCAAAAGACACATCGTGTTTATCTCGGTTATCGTGTGCTTTTCTGGGATCCCATTCAAAATTGTAATTTATAGCCATTTTCAACACTCATTTGGTTTAGCAGCAAAGTCGTATAATTATACGGCAAGCGCAATAAAACTTTGAACAATGCAAATGATATGATACATTTTTAGCAGGTTCCGGTTTTTATTGTCAATTTATTTAACCCCCAACAAGAAAGGAGGCTCCTATGAAAGTATCACTGGCTATCACCAATTTTATGGATTTTCAGAAAATGAACTCTGGAAAAAAATACGGTCAAGAATTACAGGCTTTTTCTTGACAAATTTAAGGTTCGTTTTGATAACCAGGAAATCGAGAGCATCACATCTGATGAAATTCTGTCATTCTTGATCGCAAACAGCGAAGGTCAAAAACAAACCACTAAACGTTTCAAGTATACCCTCTTAAAAACATTCTTTAATTTCTTCAAAAGCACCGTCGATCAAACCTTTGTCAACCCATGTGAGTCAACGATTCTAAGCAAAACTTTCAGACTTGCCAAAGGCAGGCAGTGGACGATTCTGGAAAAGGATGTTGTGGATGAAATCATTTTCAAAACCGATAATCCCAGAAATCGGTTGATGCTTGAACTTATGGCCAGGGGCGGTATGCGGATAGGTGAGGTGCTGAAGCTGCGCACTGTAGATGTCGATGATTGTAAATTGCTTTTGCATGACCCTAAAAGTGGCCGTCAGTCGGAAATCGTTTTTATTCCGAAAAAAGTTGCTGATCGTTTAAAGGATTATATTAGATTCAGAGGATTGACACTTGAAAAACGGGTATTTCCATTGGGCTATACCGGAGCCAGGGAAATTGTAAAAAAGGCCGGTTGCATTGTTGGAATTGATCTTAAGCCCCATGATCTGAGAAGGCATGCGGCAACATATGCATCCAGAGCGGGTGCCCCGCTCGAAATTGTAAGCAAGGTGATCCTTCGTCATGCTAATTTATCCACCACACAGCTTTACCTCGGAAAAATCAGCGACACAGAAGCCATCCGGTGGATCGAACATGTTTTCAGTTAAAATGAAAAACCGGGGGGCCTTTTTTTGGCCGCCCCGGTTCAAAGAATATTTCCGATATTCCTTAGCCCCTTGAAATTTGCACTACTGTAATTCCATAGCCGAAGTGCTCATTAGCGCCAGCATCACAGGCGCGAGTTTACGAGTGTCCTTTTGAAAGCAGATGTATATTTTCATTGATAAATCACATCTACTTCTATCCGATTATCAAACAACAACCTTGCCTCTTCTATATTCTTTTTTACCTTTTTGGGTGCCTTGTATTTTATAATGTTATCTTGAACATTTATACCAAAATGGTGTGCATCTCTACTTTTACCTCTTAGCCATTCACATAAAGAATCACAAAGGAAAAGCAGATATCCTAACGGACTTGGTGAATTATATTTGTATATTCCATTCCCAAACAACTGTTTAAGGATTGAAAATCTATAAGAATTATGTAAGAAAATTGCTGTAGCCGCATCTACTACTTCAACATAAAAGCCTTCAGTTTGCCATTTATTTTTCACATAAAGATCATGTAGGCGATTTAGTAAAACGATAGCTGAAAATGCCCCATGATCGATTTTTCCATTTTTCAAATTAGATTCAAAATATTTATCAATAATATGGAGCAAGGTATCATAAGATATTCTTGAGCATCCTGTACCATTATTTACCAATCGATTCGAAATAAGGCCAAGAGCTGTATCCTTCTTTTCAAAACCCGGTAATTCCAATTCCTCCGGTTTTATCTTCGGAAGAAGATTTAATCTTTCATACAAATCACGATCGATAGTAACGAACGAAAAGTTGTCTTGGTGTATTTCATGTAATTTGGTCGAATATTTATTAAATGATTTCAATGTTAGTTCTAAAGGATAAGCGATATCGTGGAGACAAGCGGATAACGACCAGCGAAATAAAAATGATTTTTTTTTGGAATCGCTATCTGTGGAATAGCGGTCTATTTTAACTGCATCTCGAATACGGGTGCACGAATTATAAATCGCTAAGCCAAGTAAATAAACACTTGCCGAATGTAAATAATGATCACGTTGTTCTGGTAGAATTTTTATGAGCGTTTCCTCATAAAGCCGCAAGTCATCCATAAAAGTGAACACTCTTTCTTTTTCATGGCTTTTTTGTATAAAGTTATAAAGGTCGCGGGCGGTTGCTAATTTAGGTTTTGCTATGAAATTCTCTATTAATGATTTATGTTCACCTCGAATCCACAGCTGATCGTTTTGGTCTGGAAATATTAAGCGTTTGATATCTTCTAGCACGTTTGGTTTTTTAATCACTGCTCTCCCCTTGTGATAAAACTTAAAGAAATATAACAGCAAGGCTTTGCAGCGAGGGAACCGAGTCTGCAGCAGCCTTTAGCTATTGTGCTGATAATTCGTATCTTTCAATCTCCGAAAGCTCTTTTTTATCATATACAGGTTTAAATAACCTAAAGTAGCTGTATGATTTTACACCTTCAAAAGCAATCCTTTCTATTATTTTTGTACCATCTTCCAAAAAAACTTGCTCAGAAATGCTTTCCGGGTAGGGCTCTGTATAATATATTGTTCTTATACCAATTTGATAGAGCTTTTTTGCACATAATTCACAAGGGTAGGTCGTTGTGTATATAGTACCATTCCCAATTGGCATGCCTCCAATTTTTGCAGATTGTAGAATGGCATTTTCCTCAGCATGTAAAGCCCTGCAATATTCAAGCCTTTTTATGCCGAGCTCAGAACTGATCTTATTGAAGCAATTTTCTGGACAATTATCGTCAAATTTGTTTATTTTTTTATCTGTATATATTTTGGACATTATCTTCTGTTCGACAGTTGTAGGTTCATTTAGGGGTTAATTCAAGGCCATTTCGACA
>JACNIG010000397.1 GCA_014383215.1 Candidatus Desulfatibia vada
GGTTGAAATTATAGCCAATAGTCTTTTTCGTGAACCTACCACTGTCGAAAGCAAGTAATCGTATAGATATGCTATCAATTTGCAGCTTGCATTTAATATGCTGGGGAGGAAGGAAATTTAATGACAGCCTTTTTAAGAAGAATTTTATTTGTAGATAATGAAGAATCGCAAATAAAATTAATGCAAAGAATGCTTACCAAGCTGGACTACGATGCCGAGTTTGCTAATAGTGCAAATGAAGCTCTTCAGATATTAGACAATGGAGAATTCCCCCTGATTATAACAGATTTGAAAATGCCGGAAATGGACGGTGCCGAATTGTGCCGGCGCATTAGAAAAATTAAACCGGAAGCTTTTATTTATGCTTTTTCCGGATATCTTGCGGAGTTTGATGGTGAAAAGCTGGAAGAGTCTGGTTTTGATGGTTATCTTAATAAGCCTGTCGAAATGAAAGTGCTGGAACGTGCCATTGAAGGTGCCTTTGAGAAGATAGAGCAGAGAAAGGCCAAAGCCGCCCGCGCTCCCAAGTAGTTCTTAAGACCTCAGCAAAACAGCCCCTTTTGCCCAATTCCGCTGTCCTGCGGAATTGGGCTTGAACTCGCACAAAAATTTTCATGCAATATATGGTTTAGTCGCAGAGCTCAAACAGTGCCGCCGCCCCCATACCTCCACCGATGCACATGGACTCAATGCCGTATTTTACGCCGCGTTCCTTCATGTTGGCCAGCAGCGTCGCGCACAGTTTGGCGCCGGTGCACCCCAGTGGATGTCCCAGGGCGATGGCCCCGCCGTGTATATTGACCTTTTCCATGTCAATACCAAGTTCATTGATGCAGTAAACCGCCTGGGAAGCAAAGGCCTCGTTGATTTCAAACAGGCCGATATCGGCAAGATCCATACCGACAAGCTGTAAAAGCTTGGGGATGGCCAAGAGTGGTCCGATGCCCATTTCATCGGCCTTGCAGCCTACCGTAGTATAGTATTTCAGTTTGGCGATAGGTGTTAATCCTAATTCTTCGACCTTGGCGGCATTCATAATAATGGTGGCCGCCGCCCCGTCGGTGGTCTGGGACGAATTCCCGGCCGTAACTGATCCGCCGGCCGCAAACACCGGATTCAGCCTGGCCAGCGCCTCTGGAGTGGTTTCCGCCCGGATGCCGTCATCAGCATCAACCATAAAGGTCTCTTTTTTGTAAGAGCCGTCTTGCTGCTGAACATATTTTGTGGCCGGGGTGGGAACGATCTCGGTAAACAGTTTTTTGTCTCTGGCTTCGGCAGCCTTCATGTGCGACGAATAGGCGAGCTCGTCCTGGGCTTCCCGGGAGACTTGATACCGGCCGGCGACATTCTCCGCCGTCACTCCCATGGAGACGTAAAGCTCGGCATGTTTTTTGGCATACTCCGGATGCGGCCGGGGAAGATTTCCGCCCATGGGAACATAAGTCATCGATTCCAAACCGCCGCCGATAACAATGTTCGACCAGCCCGACATGACACGCAAAGACGCCAAGGCAATGGCCTCAAGGCCCGACGCACAGAACCGGTTGACCGTAGCCCCGGAAACCTGGTCGGGGAATCCGGCAATCTGGGCGGCGATCCTGCCGATGTTCAGCCCCTGTTCGGCTTCCGGGAAGGCACAGCCCACCATGATGTCCTCGATGTGCTGCATTTTAAGGTTGGGAGTTTTTTCAACAGCCGCCTTCAGAATAAACGCCAGCAAATTTTCCGGTCTTGTATCTTTAAACGTCCCCTTGTTGCGTTTGCCGCCCGGGGTTCGAATTGATGTTACTATGTAGGCATCTTGCATCTCAATTCCTCCTCTAATAGTCATTTGTCAATCGTCAGTCGTCATTTGCAAAAAAACGATAACAAAAACTAATGACCAATGACTAATGACAAGTGACTAATTTCTAAGTGGTTTGCCGGTCTTCAGCATGTGCTCTACCCGGGCCCGGGTCTTTTCTTCTTTCCAGAAATCGACAAACGCTTCCCGTTCCAGTTTGAGGATGAGATCTTCCTCAACTTCGCTGTTGTCTCTGACATTGCCGCCGCTAATGACATAGGCGATGCGTTTTGCTAAAAACGCGTCGTATTCGGTGATAAATTTGCCATGCAGCATATTGAAAATTTCAGCGTCAATCATGCCCTGGGCCGCCTCTCCTAAAACCTTTATTTTGCGTTTAACCGGCGGCGCATAGCCTGCATCCACCATCTGTAACACTTCTTTCTTGGCTTCGCTGATCAGATAGTCGCGGTTGAATACGATTCTGTCATTGGGCCCTAAAAATCCGTTGGCCCTGGCATCGGCAGCCGAGGTGGAGAACTTGGCCATAGCGATATTCATAAACGCCGGTACAAAAAATTTTGCCAGGTCAACATCGGTCACCGCTTCCGGTATGCTGCTGATAAACTTCTTCCACAGGTTCAGACAGCCGCCCCCGGCAGGTAGCAGACCTACGCCGATTTCAACCAGTCCCATGTAGAGTTCGGCATGGGCTACGATGCGGTCGGCTGCCAGGCACACCTCACAGCCTCCGCCAAGGGCCATGCCGTAAGGTGCGGCTACAACCGGGTAGCTGCAATATTTTGCTTCCTGGAGGCCGTTTTGGGCGATCTGCAGAAAGGCGTCGATCTGTGCATATTTTCCTTCCAAAGCCAGCGAGGCCATAAAGTTGAGATCACCTCCGGCGGAAAAGGCCCCCGGCATGCCGCCGGCCTGATTGCCGATTACCAACCCGGCCCCATTGGCATCAACATACTCGACAATTTCTTGCTGAAATTCAACAATCTCCTTGTTCAAGGCATTCATCTTGGTATGGAATTCCAGGCAGAAAATATTGTCGCCAAGGTCGATCAGCGACGCACTGCTGCAAGTTCTGGCAACCTTGTCGGCCCTTTTCAGGAAATTCAAAGAAATAACGTTTTCGTTTTCGACCAGCGGTCGGTAGTCCTGGGAAACAAAGTCGTAATAAGCCAGGCCGCCGTTTGCCTGCCTGTAAAAAGATGTATGACCGGCTTTAAGCATTGTCTTGATCGTTGCCGGCACCTCCAGCCCTTCTTTTTCCATTTTTGCAACCGAAGTCTGCAGGCCGATAGCATCCCAGGTTTCAAACGGTCCCATTTCAAAATTGAATCCCCACTTCATGGCTTTATCGATTTCAACAATGGTATCGGTTATTTCGGGGACTCTGTTGGCAGCGTAGATCAGATTTTGAGCGATAACTTTCCAGGCAAAAACAGCACCTTTATCATCGCCGTAAACCAAAGCCTTTATCTTTTCCGGCAGGGTCTTGGCCTTTTTGGCCGCGGTCAGGCAAGGGAAATCCGGTTGGTCGTATTCTGCATATTCCAGGGTGTGCGGATCAATGACCTTGCGGATTATTTTCCACTCCGGCGTCAAGTCGGTCTTGTAAAAGCCGCTGTGGGTTTTTTTGCCCAGCAGGTTCTTTGCGATCATCTGGTTAACGAATTCGGGCAGCACAAAGCTGTCGCGGGCCTCATCGTCAACTACAAGGTCGTAAGTGTTTTGCGCCACGTGACCCAGGGTATCAAGGCCAACAAGGTCCGAGGTTTTGAACATGGCGGTTTTCGGTCTTCCAATGGCCGGGCCGAAAAGAGCATCGACCTCGGTAATCGTGAGGCCGTCCGTGAGCATCAGCTGCATGGCTTTGACGATTCCCTGAACCCCAATGCGATTGCCGATGAAGTTGGGGGTGTCCTTGGCCCACACAATGCCTTTGCCCAGAATCCGCTCCCCGAAATCGGCCATGAACTCTATAACTTCAGGAAGCGTTTCCTCGCCCGGAATAATTTCCAGCAATTTCATATAACGGACGGGATTAAAAAAGTGCGTTCCCAAAAAATGCTGCCGAAACTCCCGGTCAAGCCCCTGAGACATTTTTTTCAGGGGAATTCCGGAGGTATTTGAAGAGATAACCGATCCCTTTTTCCTCACGGGCTCAATGCGTTTAAAAAGGTCCTGCTTAATTTTTAGGTTTTCTATGACGACTTCAACAATCCAGTCACAGTTTGCCAGCTTGTCAAAATCATCCTCCAGATTACCGATGGTGATGCGTTCGACATCTTTTAATTGCATCAAAAGAGATGGGGCTGACATTAAAACGGTGTCGAGCCCGGCTTTTGCGATTCTGTTTCTGGCCGCCTGGTCCTCCTTTTCTTCATCTTTCAAGTCAAACGGAACTATATCCAATAGTATGGTTTTTATACCGGCAGCGGCAAGAAGGGCGGCAATACCACCGCCCATTACGCCGGATCCGATTACGGCCGCCTGTTTTATCTTTCTGAGCATAATACCTCCTGTTCATTAATTGGTGAATGACCATTCATTCATTTAACAGGGTCGATATTTATATGTCAAGCAAAAACATTTAAGCCCAGAAAAAATTAAAATACGATCTTAACAAATTATTTCAACCTGTTAAGCCGCATTCACAGATTTTTGTGTTTTAATTGCGCCTGTAGTTATCGATTTTTACCCCAACAATACAGGCTGAATAAATATTCATTTTATGGGGAGGATCTTTACATCGGACGGCTGTTGTGTCACTATTAAAATAAGTCTCGCACCCCTAAAAATTCTTTATCTTGCGATGGTCGATGGTAGATAGATAAACGTTTTCAAGCCAAAGGACTGGTAAAAAATGGCACAAAAAAACGATGTTGTCCTTATACACCTTGAAGATCAACCCATGACATTTGCCATAATTGAGGATATTTCTCCTGACATCAAAAAAGACTGGTATCATGTTAAAATGCTGCTGCTGCAAGTACCCCTTCAGGTCGTAACCTGGATTTTAAGGGATATCTATATAAGTGGTACTGAATTCACCATGAACGGTAAAAGAATGCGGATAGAACCAGTTGTCTGCCCCCAAGAACCTGAAATAGAGGAAGAAAAAAAAGAAGAGGGGCTCAAAAAATCTACCGGTCAAAAAGTAATATCCCTGGCTGACCTTAAGCAAAAGAGATGAATTCGTAAAAAGTAAAATTTTTACTTTTTACGATCGTAAATATTATGAAGTCTTCTCAACAAATAGTTATCTCGGCTTCCAGAAGGACCGATATTCCGGCTTTTTACATGAGCTGGTTTATGCAGCAAATCCAAAAAGGCTCTTTTGAGGTCATAAATCCCTATAACCGCAAAGTGGCCGTAGTGCCGGCCATACCTGACAGAGTCCACACCATTGTTTTCTGGTCAAAAAATTTCGGCCCGTTTATCGAAGGCGCACACGGTCA
The DNA here is from genome assembly GCA_014383215.1 of Candidatus Desulfatibia vada. Classification (GTDB taxonomy): domain Bacteria; phylum Desulfobacterota; class Desulfobacteria; order Desulfobacterales; family UBA11574; genus Desulfatibia_A; species Desulfatibia_A vada. The sequence continues at coordinate 5,257 of JACNIG010000397.1, forward strand.
AGCGCTGGCGGCCATGGGATATAATCTGTTTTTCAATTTTACTATCAACTCAGACGATACGCTGCTGGAACCGCGGGTACCGCCTTTAAAAGAACGTCTCCGACAGCTTGATATACTCTGTCAAATGTTTGATGCCGGCAGCGTAACCTGGAGATTCGATCCGATCTGTTTTTACAAAACCGAACAAAAAGATATGCGCGACAATCTGTCTGATTTTTCTTTGATTGCAGCCCGCGCGGCTGACTGCGGCATTGGCAGATGCATCACAAGTTTTATGGACCATTATCCTAAAATTAACAAACGCACTGCATCGATACCCGGATTTACATTCGTAGATCCGCCCTTGGCAACAAAACAAAATATTCTGCTTAACATCAACCAAACACTCACAGCCTACAATATCGATCTTTATACCTGCTGTGAAAAGGAAATTTTGGAAGCTCTTCCCGCCTATGCAGGCGTTAAACAAAGTTCGTGTATCCCCAATCGTCTTCTGGTTGAACTTTACGGCGGGAACCTTAGTTTTAAAAAAGACGCAGGTCAGCGCATACAGGACGGCTGCGGCTGCATGGTCTCTAAAGACATCGGTTCGTATCAGCAGCAGCCATGTTATCATAACTGCCTGTTTTGCTACGCTAACCCGTCTTCAGGCAAATAGTATTTTACTAATCCGTGAAAATCAGTGAAATCTGTGGTTAAAAACATAATAAAAATTGGTGCTGTTGAACTTGACAATGTTACTGTTTTGGCGCCGCTGGCGGGAATTACCAATTTGCCCTTCCGGCTTTTGGCTAAACAAGC
>JACNIG010000358.1 GCA_014383215.1 Candidatus Desulfatibia vada
AAGTAAAAACCAGCCAGTAAACTTACTATAATTAGAACCAATACCTTTATTTTTCTTTTAAGTTCCATGGTGATCTTTATTTAGTCCTGAAAACCTGGTCCTTTGGGCCTGTTCAGAGACCTATGGCTCTGCCAAAAATCTTAAAAGTGCCTATGTCTGGTTAGCCGGTTAACCGGTTAGCCCGTTGTCCAGTATTAAATTACGGGCATAACGGGCCAACGGGCACAACCTTTTTTAATTTGCAGCAAAACATCCCCTTCCAGGGGTAACCCAAAGCCTGGCCCTTTGGGCCAGGATATTTACATATTTATGGATATTTCGCAAATCACTACATTTCCTTTTTAAGGATCTCCTTTAATAATAGATGTTGAACATTTATCTTCTTTCGCTGTTTTTTCAGAAATTCATGGTACGACGCGCCTGCAAAGCACGGATACGCATTTGAACAGACCAGCGGCCGGCTGTCGAAGGAGAGCAAACATCCGTTTTCCCGGAGAACAGGGCATTGATATTTCCCGTTATTCAAAGCGAGCTGATCTGTCAGCGCGGTCTGTTCCGCCATGGTGATGCTGCAAAGGGTTATAAACAGATCCGGACGACTCAGATTTTTCGGGAAATGCCATTTGCAGCACTCCCCTTTGCAGACGGGGATCGAATCCATACACAGCTTAACATAACCGAGCCCCGCAGCTTTATCGTAAATCCGATGCCGGATACGGTTGACTTCACTCACCGCGTCGAATGCCCTGGCCTTCTTCTTTTCATTAAGCTGATCGTATATGCGTATTGCCGCCTTCAACTCTCCGACCAAAAGTTTTCGGTAATCCGTCATCGCTTTGCACCGGTTTTCAAGTGTCGTTATATCGTTTTGCATGTCTTTAGTGGATGTGACATTTCCAATCAGCTTATGAATTTGTCAGGAATCCTCCCGGTCATCAGGGCAACCTTAAGCCCGCCATGGGGCAGCAGATGGGTGGTCGATCTGAAGGGAACCATTCCGGCAAGGCGAAGATTGGGCGCAATCAGGACAAATTTCCACCCTTTGTATTCTTTTTGCAGTCTCTCGCAGACGGACAGGAAAAGCGCTTCACTTTCTCGTCGCGATCCCAGCCGTCGCCCAAACGGCGGGTTAAGTGTCACCAGCCCGGGACTGTTGGTCAGTTCCGTTGGCGAAAGATCGAAAAAATCCCGAATAGAAACGGCGATGATGCCGGACAGGTCGTGTTGAGTCACGCTGTCTTCAAGTTCGCGAGCTGCCCGGTCATCCCGGTCCGAGGCAAAGATGAAAGGGGTGTTTGTTCGAACGATCTTCTTTTCTGCCGCCTGTATCATATGCTGCCATCGTTTGGGTTGAAACGAGGGCCATTGCATGAAGGCAAAATCCCTGAACCTGCCCGGTGGAATCTTCCGGGCTATCAGGGCGGCCTCAATGGCAAATGTGCCGGAACCGCACATGGGGTCTACAAGGGGTTCTGTCCCGGTATACCCGGAAAGTATCAGGGCCGCGGCGGCGAGGGTCTCTCGAATGGGTGCCTTGGCTGTGCAGGGTTTGATACCCCGCTTGTGAAGCAGATCGCCGCTGCTGTCAATGGACAGGGTAACACGGTTATCGGACAAGCGGACAAAGATCTGCTGGGTGACGGTTGGTTCCGGGGAGGCCTCTTCTGAGAATTCGTTTTGCGCAAAGCAAAAGGCAATACTTGTCTGAACACGCCCGGCAACGGCGTCCTTATGATAAAGCCTTGAATGCCGGGCGGTCACGCGGATGTGGGTCGGGGTACCCGGAAGCAGAAAAAGCTCCCAGGGGACAGCGGTCAGTTTTTTTTCGAGTTCCCGAAAATTAGCGGCATGAAACGACTCGATGCGCATGAGGAGCCGGTTGGCGGTGCGAAGGTTCAGGTTGGCAAGGTAGCAGTCGTGAAGCCGCCCCTTGAATTCAACCCCGCCTTCGACGATCGCCATGGGTGTCCCGGAAGGCAAGAGGACTTTCAGTTCCTCTTGGCAGATCGTTTCCAGGCCCGGTGCGGTTGCGGCAAAAAACAGCCTTTCTCGACCGATCACATGCCGCTTTATCCGTTTTTTAAGCGGCGTCTCAGTTGTCGCTCTGGTCATTTCTTTTCCATTTCATCCCACTTTTTGCCGTACACTTCTCGATACCTTTTATCAATTACGCTGGAATCACGCAAAGAAAAAATAATCTTTCCGGCCCCTGTGTGCTCAAGAGAAACGGGAGAGAACAAAAGGTGGTTAAATACTATCAATTTTTCAAGAATAAAAATTTGTGGGGTTTAATTCGAAAATCATTTAACTGTTACCTGCCCCCCCTTGTTTTCACTAAAGATGCTGACTTGACTTGGGCATCTTTGTGCTTAGGTTTGTAGCATTAAAAAATTGAAATCAAAGGAGCCTATTGTGAAAAAAGTTGAGAAAGACCTGTTCGTAAGCGTTGATTACAAGGGAACGCTGCAAAATGGAGACGTATTCGATACCAGCCACGGGCATCAACCCCTTGAGGTAAAAGTGGGGGCAGGGCAGTTGATAAGCGGGTTTGAGAATGAACTGCTGGGAATGTCTCTGAACGAGAAAAAGACCTTCACACTCGAACCGGCAGAGGCTTACGGGAATAGAAATGAAAACCTTAAACGCGACATTCCCAAGGCCGATTTTCCGCCTGAATTGAACCCCCGGGTCGGCATGACGGTCGGCCTGCAAAACCCGGAAGGGCATCAGGTTCCAGCCCAAATTGTTCATTTGGATGATGAAAAACTGACCTTGGACATGAACCACCCACTGGCCGGCAAAACGTTGAACTTTGAAATTGAGGTGGTGGGCATCAGCGACACACAGACTCAGGCTCCGTCCGGGTGTGGGTGTGGATGTGACTGTTCACAGGACAGCTGCTAAAATGAGGGTAATGTTGCCATGGATTCGCTGGAAATTCTTGAGGACAGGCTAAAAAAGCTCGAAGAGAAAATCAGGCAAGCCAAACTGCAACTGCCTGCTCACTCCGTAAAACCAACCGTGATGATAACACTGCTCGACCTTGAAGACGAGCGTGACGTGATCCAGGAACAGATTAATTCCATTAAAAATAAAGACCAGTAGATTTCCACGGGCGTAGGCCGTGGGAATCTACTGTATCAAGATGTTCCTGTGGCCGACCCCGTTTAAACCGACAAACTGCTCTCCGGCGGTGTCATAATATCGCTATATTTTCCCGTGAAAGTCAGATGGCGGGACAATCCATTGATCGCGCAATTCTTTTTAAAAACGTCCAGACCAAAAGGATGGATGGAAGAAAGGCTCGAAGTTTCAACAAAAAATTTTGCGGCACTGCCGTTCTGTGCCTTTAAAGTATTGATCAGTTCAAAGGCAGATGAACCGTCAAAATCGCCTGCCAGTTTAAGATAAAGGTTATTTCTGATTCGATTAGAAAAGATTTTGAAATTTGATGCCATTGATCTCCTCTTATGGATAGAAACTAATTAATGTCTCTAAACCAGGTCAGCCGTCAGGTTAAACACACTGTTGTACGTCCCGAAGCAGTTCGCACTTTTGTGGATGCTTTGAGGATCTTCTTTCCATTCTCCGTCAACCAAAAACTTGTATTCGTAGCTGCCGGGTACAAGCATCACGGATTTTTTCCACATCCCGTTGCCATCCCCTTTCATGGGGTGTTTTTTGGGATTCCATTTGTTAAAATCCCCAATCAGAATGACCTCTTTGGCATCTGACGAGTTGAGAAAGAAAGTTATCTTTCGCCGTTTGATTTTTGTTGTTGATGTTACTTTTGCCATAAGGCACCTCCTTAAAATGATGAAAATATCAGGGGTGAACTCCCTGTTACGAAAATCTGTGCAATTGATGGAATGAATCATCCAAGAATCGACTTTAATTCAGGCCCTTTTTACTACAAATTCCCGGATATGCAAGATGAGATGATTGTGGGTGTAATATGGGGTAAAACCCCATATTATAAAACCCTGATTGAGCGCAATATGATGAAAAGTTTTTTTGTTTGCGCTCGATCAGGGCGAAAGAGATGACAGATAAGTTCTAAGGTTTGTTTTTTTGTTCTTTATGCCGAATTTCTTGCGGATATTATTGCGGTGAAAATCGATTGTGCTTGTCGCCAGATTCATAATGCCTGCAATCTCCTTGGTTGTATTGCTCTGTTTGATCAGATTTGTCACCTGGAGTTCTGTTGGAGAAAGCTTTATTAACTTAGAAGACAGACTGCGCACGAACGGAGAAACAATATCATTTAAATTTGATTCTATAATATCTATATAGGCCTTTTGTTTCTCATCGAGTCTTTTGATTTTTAATTTTTCCAAATAGGGCGAAACCAACTCCCTGACATTCAATAAAACCTTTTCCTCAAGTTCAATTTTATCTTCTTCCCTTCTTCTCAATAAGACCTTTAATGCCGTGTTGGCTTCCTCCAGACTAACTGTTTTCATCTCCAATTCCAGACCTCTTCGTTTTAACGCTTTTTCTGCCTTCTTGCGATTGGCTATCTCCGCTTTTAATTCCTTATTGGTTTTCACAAGCGCTGCCGTGCGTTCTTCAACTCTTTTTTCCAACTCGTCGTGCGCCTTTCGCAGGGCGGTCTCACCGCGTTTTTTCTCCGTAATGTTTCGAACATATTCGACGATACCGCCTGGTTTCCCATCCGCATCCAGAAGCGGAAATGCATACAGCTCCAGCCATCCCTTTGATTGGCCGGATTCTAGCAAAGGCACAATGTCCATTTGCAAGGTGCCGGTCTCGAGAGCTCTGACAGAAGGGCAAACCTGGCAACGTTTTGTCCTGCCGTGATAAAATTCATAGCATTTTTTCCCCTTAAACGGCATCGCATGCGCATACCATTCTTCCATGGTGTTATTAATCTGCAGAATGTTTAACTCTTTATCAAGAACGGATATACCGTCCTGGATTGCATCGAAAATGTTTTGCAAAAACCTTTCACTCTTTTTCAATTTTTCTTCGGTTTGTTTGCGATGGGTGATATCGAGAAACATGGCCGCCATTATGCCGGAAGCGGTTTGAAAAGCATAAACTTCATAAGCCCCCTTGATCTGCTTGTCTTGGTATTCAATCTGTTCCGTCTGCCAGGTTTCGCCTAAAGCGCATACCCGCCAATATTGCTCGGGAACTTCTGTGGCTGTCAGTGAAGGGAACGCTTGCTCAATTGTTTTGCCGACAAATTGCTTGTTGTCTACTCCAAGAATGGCATCCGCAGCAGGGTTCGCACCGCTGAAGGTCAGGCGGCCATCCGGTTCGAGTTTATACATATGTATTCCCATGGGTGAAGACTCGACAATATTACGAAACTTCTCTTCGCTTTCCCGCAGGGTCGCCTCTGCGAGTTTGTGCGCGGTAATGTCAAAAAAAACACCGCTTACATATTCGATCCGGTCTTGGTCATCACAAATGATCTGGCCTCTTTCCTGAATCCAGCGAATGTCGTTGGATTTGGTTCTGGTTCTGTATTCCCTGACATATGCCCTGTCCGTTTTTAATGCCCGGACAAAAATGGTCTTTGCAGCTTGAATATCTTCCTTGATAATAATGTCGACCCATTTCATTTTTTTGGAATTAAATTCATCCGCGTTATAGCCCGAAAACAGTTCGATTTTATTGTCAAAAAACTCAACGGAAAAGTCTTTGAATCCTTTATAGACCACACACGGCAGATTCTTGATCAACAATTTATATTTCTCTTCGCTCTCTTTGAGCGTGGTTTCCAAGCGCATGCGTCTGACTGACTCTTTCTCTAATGCCTTGATCTGCTGACTCAATTCTTCATAGGTTGGTTTGGTGCCCATCAGAGCGCCCCCCTTTATCAAAAGAAAAATATCCTATAGGCTGTGTTCATTTTATTAAGAATGTCCCTTAAATTTCCCTACTCAATATTTACCACCATTCGCATGAAGAAACGTATAATCTAAGGGGGCATCCCGCTGATTTCCTCGGCCGAAAATTTAACGATGCAATCTTCGGGCTAAATTTCTTTTTTGTTAAAAACGACCAGCATTAACGTGGTTATCAGA
>JACNIG010000399.1 GCA_014383215.1 Candidatus Desulfatibia vada
GTCCCGGCCCGATGGGTCCCGGTGGTCCTGAGTTTGGTCCCGGTCCGATGGGTCCCGGCGGTCCGGAATTCGGCGGCCCCATGTACGGCGGCCCCGATTACGGTCCCGGACCGATGGGTCCTGTTGCCACGGGCCCTGACTTTGGTCCGGTTTACGGTCCTGATCCCATGGGTCCATATTACGGTCCCGATCCCATGGGGCCGGACCCTCACTATGTAGATGATCCTGAACATTATTATTATATTGCTCCCCCTGAAGGTTCCATTCCTGAAGATCAGGACGTAACTCCTGGACAAGGCGATTTGGTGCATCAAGTTAGTGGAGATAACCAGAACGTCACTATGACTCAAGGTCAGGCGGAAGTCATCAATGGATCAGCAGGCAATGACAACGTAACGCTGCACGGCGGCGCCGATACGGGTGATAATTACATCGGTAATGGAGGAGTTGACACGATTACGCTGGACAGCACAGCCAATCGACTTGCTGTTGATGCCGAGGGGGCGACCCTTGAATTCACCACTGCCGATACCAGTCAGTACGTTGCGCTGGTAAACCAAGGCAGTAATACCATCCAGACTCCGGGAGCAGGAACGGGCGTCACTGCTGTTGAGTTTCTTGCTCAGCAGAGCAACTCGGTTACCCTTGCCGGCAGTTCCAATTATGATCCCAACAATCCCACCCAGAGTATGGGGATTAAACTGGGCTTTGACGATATAGCCGGAGATCCGGACAGTTTGACTCTGGCTGATGTTGGCCTCAATAATTCCGGTTATAAAGCTACGGTTAGGTATCTGTCGAATCTCACCGGGAGCGACGGACACGATTATGTCATTGATAAGGCCCCTGTCGCGGGCGGAACCTACAGTCTCAACGACGGTGACGATACGCTGATATTTCAGGGGTCACAGCTGAGCCTTACCGACAAAACCATCGATATGGGAACCGGCACGGATACCGTTGATCTAAGCGGCGCCGTGGCAACCAATGTAACTGTTACCAATGCCGAAAACGTGACCCTTGGCGCTGGAAACAATATAGTTTCACTGGTTACCGGGAATACCAACGACACCCTGACTCTCACCGGAAACCTTGCGGCCGGATCTACGGTCGATATGGGTGCGGGAACCGATACGCTCAGTTTGGCCGGCAGTGATATCACTTTGGCTGTGACCAATGTGGAAAGCATTCTGATGGGCTCCGACGGTCCCACAAATCTTACGTTGGATAATGAAACGGCGGAAACCATTGTTTACAACTTCTTGAACACCGGAGCAGTGGACAATTTGAACGCTTTTGACCTTTCGGACGGCGACAAGATCGCCTTCAGCACCAATCATGGCGACGACGCTTCTAAATTTAGCCGCGACGGCAACATGATTTCCTATGATGCTGATGGAGCCGGTGGAGAGGCCGCAGTCGATATTGCCCAGGTCACCGATCCCGATGCCGGTAGTTTCGTAGTCGATGTGGATCACGTTGTGTACCAGGCAGCGTAACGAACATGGCTTAAAGAAAATAGCGGGCGGAAAAATTATTCCGCCCGCTATTTAACATCCCAATACAATCGTATTGCGATTTTAAATAACGTGGCTGCGCTGTTTAATTTTTTGAAGCAATCCGAATTTACGGTGTACTTTTTATTAACCCCTTTCAGGGATTAACAATGCCGGGTTTTCCAGACCCGAATTATTTAAACAGGTTAATGATGCTATGCAAGAATTATTTCGCCGTCTTCGTGTTCGGCCCGGTCTTACCTTTCAGATCCTAATCTGTTCGTTGTTGATCAATCTGTTTGCACTGGCCGGTCCGATATTTGTGATCCTGGTGTTGAGCCGGTATGTCTCCAGCGGGCTTGACGGCACATTGGTTACACTGACTCTGGGCGTTTTGATCGTTATCTTTCTGGAAGTCATATTTCGCAAGATGCGTATTCGGATTGCCGCTGTCGTGAGCCCCGAACAGGATGTCCACACTGCGGAGTCCGCATTTTATGTTCTTACCCATGCCCGCATGCAGAATCTGGAGCAACTGCCTCTCAGCCTTCGTCAGGAGATCATTCGCGGACTAGATTCCATTCAAAATGCTTACGGCCCCAACAATCTGACTGCCTGCATGGATGTCCCCTTCGCCCTGCTCTTTATTGGAGCCATATGGCTTCTCAGCCCTATTCTGGCCACGATTGCAGGCGTCTGCACCCTGCTTTCCATATCACTAACTCTAATGGGGACCAGGCGTGGACAGGCTTTCGTTAACCTTTTGTTAACAGCTACATCCGCCAGAAGTGCCCTGGTAACTTCGGCATTAAACAGTGCCGATGCCGTCCGGGCATATAACGGCAGAGACTTCATCCAAAAGGACTGGACCGGGCAAACACGCAAGGTTCAGGCTATTCACAGAAAGATGCTGGGCAGCAGCGCCCTGGTTGAGTCGTTGTCAAAAGGCATTATCGGTTTGATGACCGTGGGCATATATGCCACAGGAGCCAAGTTGGTAGTCACCGGCAGTCTGACCGTAGGAGCGCTTATCGGCGCCAACATATTGGCTTCCCGGGCATTGGGACCTTTTATGAGGCTTCCGCGGATTGCCGAACAGCTTGCCAAGGCCAGGCAGGCCATTGTGCGTCTTAACGAATTTTCCAGACTTCCCATGGAATCCAGAGATGGGACGGTTCTGAAAACATACACAGGAAGACTGGAGTTCAAAGACCTGGCTTTTGCGCATCCCGGCGGATCGAGCCCGTTGTTTGAATCTCTGGATCTCAGACTCGAACCGGGCCAGGCCCTGGCGGTATACGGTCCCAACGGTTCCGGCAAAACCACACTGGCAAGGCTCGTGGTGGGCCTACTGACGCCCTCAAGGGGACAAATTTTTGCAGACGGTATTGATCTGAGACAAGTCCGGCTCAAGTGGTGGCGCAAACAGATCATTTACCTGCCCCAGGAACCGACTTTTCTGATCGGAACCATCCGGGATAATATCCTGCTGGCCGATCCGGAGATAGATGAAAAAAGGTTGAACAAAATCATAGGTTTGTCCGGGTTGAGAGAATTTCTGGATAAAAGTCCGAAAGGGCTTTTGACACCCATACGGGATAACGCAGGCGATTTATCCCTCGGTATCCGTCGCCGCCTGGCTCTGGCTATGGCTCTGGCTTCGGACGGCAGAGCGGTGATAATGGACGAGCCCACCGAAGCGCTGGACTTCGACGGCAAAGCCAGGATTTATGCGCTTCTGAACGCTTTACGCAAGCAAGGCCGGACCATTGTGGTTTTTTCTCACGACCGTAACATTCTCAAAGGTGCAGATTACATAATTGATCTTGGCGTCAAACCCATTCCTAAAATTGCCGTCCGGCCGGTTCAGCCCTGTATCGTCACCTCACCCGACCCGGAAACACATCAGAAAATCGTTGCTGAGAAAACCAAAAAACAAAAACAAGAAAGCAGGTCTGATAATGTCACTACTCTCAAGACTCCTGATTTTAAAGAAAGCCATAAGGAATCTGCTGCGCAAAGAGAATCATAAAAATACGCATAAGATGCCCATAGAAGCCCTTGATCTTCCCGAAGGGAAAGTGCCCGTATATTCACCATTTCTGATTTTTGGGGCTGTCATTGGGTTTGCCGTGCTGCTCATTTGGGCCTATACCTTCGATCTGGATATTGTCAGCACGGCCAAAGGAGTGGTAATCCCCAGCGGTCAGGTAAAACAAGTCCAACACCTTGAAGGGGGCATTGTCGAACAGATCTTGGTCCGGGAAGGCGAAAGCGTCGGTAAAGGCCAAAAGCTGGTTATACTGGAATCTATCTCCAGCGGTGCCGACCTGGGTGAAATGGAAGGCCGGGTGGCGTTTCTTGAGGTTGAAATTGTTCGGCTGGAAGCCGAGGCGTCCGGCAAAGAAGCGCTGGTTTATCCTGATCATTTCAGGGAAAGGTTTCCGGAACTGACCAAAGAGTTATTGAAGCTGTTCATCTCCAGGCAATCCAGTCTGGTCAGTGACAGGGCGGTTCAAAACCAACTGATAAAGCAGCGCCGGCAGGATATCAAGGAGATAAAAGCACGGCGCCGCAACCTAAAAAAGAGCGAAAGCTTTATAAGCGAACAGATTACGATCAGTGAAAAGCTGCTTGAAGATGATTTGACCAACAGATTCAATCATTTGGATCTTTTGAAACAACAAAGCGCTACAAAAGTTGAGATCGATGGCCTGACGGAAGCTTTGGGGCGGGCCAATGCTGCATTGGCTGAGGCCGAGGAACAGCTTAAAAAAATTACCCATTCCTTCCAGGAGGAAGCGAGACAGAATCTTGAGTTGGCTCGTCATGAGCTCAAGCAGTTAAAAACCCGCCGGCACAAGTACCGGGACAATCTGGAACGGACAGCGATCCGATCACCGGTTGACGGGACAATAAAGACCCTGCATGTTCATACCAAAGGCGGGATTGTCAAGGCAGGAGGTATGATCGTTGAAATTGTACCCACCGATGAGCGCCTTATTGTTGAGGCCCTTCTCCTACCTCAGGATGTGGGTTATGTTCAGCCCGGACATTATGCCTTTGTCCGTCTGGCTTCGGCAGAAGCGATGCGATTTGAAAAGCTCGATGGAGAGGTTATCCATGTCAGCCCGGACACCTTCATAGCCAAAAGCGGGAATGCATTTTACAAGGTGAGGATTGTCACTGAAAAAGACTACTTTGAACGCCAAGGGATGACCTGCCAACTTGTTCCGGGGATGCAGGTCATGGCCAACATACGCATCGGAACGCGAACGGTTCTTGAATATGTGCTCGGCCCTTTTATGGCATCCATGGGCGGGGTGCTGACCGAGCGCTAAGAATCATAAAACTTGCACTTCTTTTATACTCACTGATTGCTTCTTTATTTCTGCCAAGCGTCGACCCATCATAACTTCCGGCCCCATAATAAGGACCAGCGAAATTCTTTTTACATCCGTTCAACTATTTTTTAAATGTCCATAGAGTTTTTCATGCAATATTTTAAATTTGAATTTCCCGCTGATAGTTGAAACAAATAGGAATCTACAATCATGATGTTTGCTATAGTCATCTCAATACCTTTTACTCGTTTTCTGCGTGTCTAAATCTAACGGTAAAGTGCGTACCTTTTCCCCGATTCATAAACACCCCTTATAAACTCCAATACCGTTTTTTTAGCCATGACCGCCGATAAACCAATATTACTAAATTCAATTTCAAATATAGTTCACAAACAAAGGTATTTGACGCACTGGAGTGGATCGCAGCAATGTGCAGTCATGTGCCGGGAAAAGGCGAACAAATGGTTCGCTACTATGGCCACTACTCAAATAAGGCGAGGGGGCTTAGGAAAAAAGCTCAGATAGACGAGCAGATACCCTATATCCTGGAACCGGAGTTGAGCCCCAAGGAATTTCGCAGAAACTGGGCTCGCCTGATCCAGAAGATTTACGAGGTTGATCCACTCGTATGTTCCCGGTGCCAGGGCTCTATGCGGGTCATTGCCTTTATCGAAGATGAGGATGTGATCAAAAAAATCCTCAAACATTTGGGTTTGTGGGAGGTGAAGCACAAACCGTCACCGCGCGCAAACGCTCCGCCCTTCATCTCGGATTCATATCCAATGCCTTCTGTGGATGATTATGTGATTGACCCTGATTATCCGGTTGAAGCCTATTTTCAAAATCGAAGAACGTGGGTTTACAGGCTTAGTATTGCCAAATTTCGGGCATTTCGGCATAATTGGCAAAAATGCCTTCTTGACATAATGCCTGTTATCGGCCATATCAATTCTATAGTGGATTTTCCGTATTCTGGTTGATATGTGAAATCTGGACATACTACATATTGGGGAGCGCTCTGTTGCCTCACACAACTATAAATTTCCCTTGATTTTGTTCTTGAAAGGGAATTCTTATCACTTTATATCGTATGATGTTGAAAGGCTTACATATATTGGAGAGTCATGAATTTCAATACGTGTGTATTGAGCTAAGCAGGTTAATCAAGGTTTGACCCCATTTCCTCAGGATAATCTTAATTGGCACAGAGCAA
>JACNIG010000236.1 GCA_014383215.1 Candidatus Desulfatibia vada
AAAACACATTTTTATCGATCATATTAAGATCACGCTTTATTGCTTTGATACCGCCTAATTCTACTGTGTAAGCGAAAATTTCAATTTTTTCGGTTTCAAGCAGAGCCTTGGCAACAGCCCCGGCCGCTACCCTTGCCACGGTTTCCCGCGCCGAAGCCCGACCGCCGCCGCGCCAATCACGTATTCCGTATTTGGCCATATAGGTTATATCGCCGTGACCGGGTCGAAATATATCTGCATAGGGCTTATAAGCTTTAGAGTCGGCATCTTTGTTCTCTATCATAATCGCGATGGGTGTACCGGTAGTCATTCCCTCAAAAACCCCCGACATGATGACCGCTCGATCCGGTTCCCGTCTGCTGGTACTTGCAGGCGAACCGCCCGGCCGCCGGCGGTCCAGCATGGACTGGACGATTTCTTCACTTAGGGGTATCTGGGGGGGACAACCATCAATAACAACGCCAACCCCTTGGCCGTGAGACTCGCCCCAGGTCGTAATTCTGAATAGTCTTCCAAAAGTGTTGCCAGACATGTTTGTTCCCTTTGAATATTCACCGCCCGCTTGTCCCGTCTCTACGGGGCTTCGCTCAAAACGCAGAGAACGCAGAGTTTATTTATTTTATTGTTTCTTTTCTTTGCGCCCTTCGCGTCTCCGCGGTGAGTATAAAAACAAATTTAGCTATTGTTAGTACAAACTTTCAAAAACTTCCCAGAAATTCGGGAAGGACTTTTCAACGCATCTTTCGTCCTTTATGAAGATGCCCGGGACTTTTAATCCGGCCAGTGCAAAACTCATGGCGATGCGATGATCTCCGTATGTATCTATTTCAGCGCCGCCGGGATTGCCTCCGGTTATCGTCATGCCGGTATCGCTGCAACTGGCTGCAATACCCATCTTTGACAGTTCATTGACGACAGAACCCAACCGATCACTCTCCTTGGCCTTTAGATGCGCCACATTTTCGATGATCGTTGTCCCGCGGGCAAAGGCCGCCACAACCGCCAGAGTAGGAACCATATCAGGCATGTCGGCCATGTCTGCAGTTACAGCCGCAAGGTCATTGCCGGAGACTTTAATGCCGCCCTTTTGGTAAGAAATTTCACACCCCATGGCTTCAAGAATCTTAACAAAACGAACATCACCCTGTCGCGATTTTCTGTTGATCCCCTTAACCATAATCTCGGCACCGGTAATTGCTGCCGCCGCCCAGAAATATCCGGCCTGGGAGCAATCAGGTTCTACAGTATAGGATCCGGCCCGATATGTTTGCCCACCCTGAACCGAGTAGCGCTCGTAGCCGTCACGCCTGATTCCTACGCCGAGTTTTTCCATTACTTCAACGGTCATGTCCACGTAGGGTCTCGACACCGGCCCTTCAATCACGTTTATATCAATGCCGTTTTTCGTGTACGGTGCGATTAGCAGCAGCGCCGAAAGAAACTGGCTGCTGATACCGCACTTCAACGCAATACTGCCGCCTGCTATGTCTCCCCCTTTTATCTCCAGCGGCGGACATCCATTGTTGTTAACTGACCGGGCATTGACTCCTATCTGTTTCAAGCCGTCAATCAAATCCTGGATGGGCCGCTCCCCCATACGTTTTGTTCCTGTCAAAGTATAAATCCCTTTGCCAAGCGCAGCCACAGCCGTTAAAAGGCGCATTGAAGTTCCGGAGTTGCCAAGATAGACAGGTTCTGTGCGAGGTTTTAACATTCCTTTGGTCCCATGCACGATAAATTTATTACCATCAATCTCTATCGTTACACCCATTTGCCTCAAAGCTTCCAGAGTAAGTGTAGTGTCTTCACTTTTGAGGCCGTTATGAATCGTACAGACGCCGTCTGACAAAGCAGACGCAATCAGCATACGGTGCGTATAGCTTTTTGAGCCCGGAACCCCAACCACAGCGTCATTTATCTTTTGCGGCTTTACTTCGATCATATTTCCATCTACTTTTTGGTGACGCCCGTTGTCAGTAGTCAGTAGTCAGTAGGTTTTGTATTTATAAACATTTAGGTCAAGCATAAACTTGAAAAGAATCGTTCATATACAATTTAATTAACTGCCTTCTTTTATTTTTTGCAACGGACAACTGACAACGGACCACTGGCATCACTTATTTTTCTGTAATGGTTTCTTCTATCTTAATACCGAAATGCCTGCCGGCTTCTTCAAGGGCTACCATAACCTTGTCGCCGGGCTTTAGGTTTACCACTGACAGCGCCTTACCTTCAGGATCAGTCAACCGGATGGTCTCCGCGTTTTGCAGAATACTTGTCACCTGCTTATCGCCTACAGCAGCCGTCACCAGCATTAAGGGACGTTTTTCGATTTTCAAGCGACCGACAATGGCGGATATCGTGTTACCCATATAATCTACAATCAAGACCTGGCCGCCGGTTGCAAGCTCAGAAAGATAGCTGGTCTTTCCGCCTGGTATGCGTGTGTAGGCATGCACCGGTCCGGCGTTTACTCTAAACGGTCTGGGAGAAACATAAGGGTTGGAAATACTTTCGGCATGAACCAGAAATAAAGCACTACTGCTGTTCCCTACCAATATCCCCTGCCCCGCGGTCATTGTTGTGCAGGTATCCACGCATACCCTGTCCCCCATTCCTAAAGGTTTGACTTCGGTAATTTCGGCTGCTTCCAGGAAGATTTTTTCCGCTTGAAAACGTAGTTTGGAAAGTGTTTTTTTTAGTTCAACCACATCAGTTGTATGCAACAGAATATGCCTGACACCCTTTTCAAGAATACCGAAGGCGGTTTGTGCTTCTGCCAGATTTTGAACCTGGGCAATAACATTGGCGCCTTTGGCGATTAAGTTCTCAAGGGGTATGATCGTCCAGTCGCTGCACTGTAGAATAACCTGTTTGCTATGGGTTAGTGTAACGATCTCTTCTTCGTCTGCACCGCTTTTTACGTTAAAAATGATTACATCTTCTCCAAGCTTTAAATCGCCGTCTTCAGATATAGTCTCAATCCGGCCCAGAGCTTTGACCTTGTCGGAATACCCCGGTGGGACCATGATACCGTCGGCACCCCCTTCCAAGGCTGTTGTTACAATTTTTTTATCCCAAGGATCGACTTTTACCCAAATTTTTCGCATTCTTTTACTCCCTAAACGGCATCGTGCCGATTGCCGTTTGTCATTTGAAATTTGTCAATAGTCATTTGTTTTTTAATAGCTCTATGTGTTATAATTTTATCCCACGAATGACTAATGACTAATGACCAATGACCAGTGACTATTCTAATAATTTAAGGGCATCTTCAACGCTGCTGTCATCATTAACAATGGCAGAAATAGCTCTGACCATACGCGTCGGATCTTTATGCTGAAATACATTGCGGCCTATGGAAGCACCTGCTCCGCCCGCTTTAATGGAACCACTTACCATTTCCAGAATCTCTCGATCCGAATCCATTTTGGGTCCACCGGCAATCACTACCGGAACCGAACAACCTGACACAACTTCTTTAAATGTTTCCATCGAACCGGTATAAGAAACCTTGACGATGTCGGCACCCATTTCATCACCAACCCGGGCGGCATGTTTGACCGCATTGACGTCATATTCGTCCTTAATCTTTTCGCCCCTAGGATAAATCATAGCAAGCAGCGGCATGCCCCACATGCGCGCTTCATAACTTATCCTACCAAAATCATTAAGCATTTCCTTTTCTTGACCATTTCCAAGGTTGACATGGATAGAGACAGCATCCGCGCCTAATTTGATCGCTTCTTCAACTGAACAGACCAGAGTTTTTACATTGGGGTAAGGCGAAAGACTCGTAGAAGCGGACAAGTGAATGATCAGCCCTATGTCCTTGCCTCCGCCACGGTGGCCTTCACCCACAAGGCCTTTATGTTCCACGATGGCGTTTGCGCCCCCTTCCGCCACATTGTGAATGGCGCGTTTCATATCCTGCAGCCCATCAATGGGACCCATTGAAATCCCGTGATCCATTGGAACGATTACTGTTCTGCGCGTATTGCGGTTTATGATGCGCTCCATTCGGATCCGTTTGCCTATGATTGTCATAATTTACTCCTCCTTTTAATTAAAAACCTGCATAAACTGTTCTTGAAAAGAAAAATACTATCTTTATCTTCAGAATATTCACCGGCGGATATTAAAAGTGAATTTTCACCTAAATGAGACAATACAGCAATAGGGAATTTGCCATTTTTCAAGAACAGTTTGCCCTTCGGGAGCGCCGATTTTACCGGATCTGCTGCGTTATCAAGCACTTGCGGTAGCATACTACAGCTACTCGCTCGATGCCTTGCATATCCGGCAAACTCGACGCTTGCAGATTTTAATTTTCAAATTAAAAAAGGCTGTGGGTTTTTCCTCCACAGCCTTTTTATACTAAAAAAGCCGTGGATTTTAAGTCTGCCCACGGCTTTTTCGCTTTGTAAGTTGGTCTTGGTATCAGCGTGCCCCAGGCGGACCGGTGGTAAAATAATACCAGTAATAAAAAAAATAATTGCCTGATGAGCTTTGTACCATTTAAACACCCTTTTTCAATTAAAAATCCGGTTATTTCTACACCAAGGTTTTTTGTGTGTCAAGGATTTTTATAATTAGTCGTCGTCTTCGAGCAGAACCATCCCCTCTCCCGGATATACCATGCGTTCATCTTTCGGCGTTGGTTTTGTTATTTCCGGCCAATGTCCGGGCTGCGGATCAGCCCCTTCCAGTGCTGTCGGAAGAGGTTTTTTGTCTTTCATCTTTGGATATTTTCGGATATCAACTCCCTCAACCGGTGCACTGAACTCAATGGCGATGTTGTTGGGATCAAAAGCGTAAACCGAATGGATGAATCCATGGTCGATAATCTCCGAGACCCAGATATCAGCAGCTTCAAACCTGTCTTTCAGTTCCCACAGGTCATCATCGCTTTCTACCTCGATGGCAACATGATCGAAGGCAAAGGGCCCCTTAACCGGCACACCGTGATCTTTTTCAGGGATTTTCTCCACATCCGGCCACTCGAAAAATGCAACCATGTCGTGAGCAGAAATTTCAAAAAAATAGTGCCGGTAACCGGGGCGTCCAAGACCGGCCACCAGGCGCATGCCAAGCAAATCCCGCCAGAAACGAATGGTGGCATCCATATCTTTGGTAGCCATCGCCAGGTGATTAATGCCGCTGTATTTTACCATAAATAAAATACCTTAATCTTGCACAGATAATCTTGATAATTTATAAAATAAGGACCATCTCCAAAAGAGTTGGAGTGATCCTAAGGATCCAAGGGTCCAAGGATTCAAGGGTTCGAGTGAAATACTTTAAAATATCTATGCCTTAATAGCAGAAATTGAAAGGATACTCAAAACGATGATAAAATCGATTGAAAGCAAATACTTGAACCCTTGACCCCTTGGATCCTTGGACCCTCTTCTCCAACTAAATTGGAGAAGAACCTCATTTTTTTGATCGAATCATTGTTAAAAGCATTTTAAATCTCGTTAATGCTTTTAAGGAATGCGGTTCATCAACCGGTAAAATAATCATTTCACCGGCTTTCACATCATAGGGCTTTCCGGATATCTTTATTCTCACTTCACCATCAAGAACTTGAACCAATGCATCGAACGGGGCAGTGTGCTCGCTTAAACCCTCCCCTTTATCAAAGGCAAATATTGTGACGGTTCCAGCCCCTCTTTTGATAATTTGTTTGCTTACAACCGAGCCTTCCTGATAATCTACCAGTTCGGCCATACTTTTAATTTCTGGTTCCTGTTTTGGCTGTTGGGTTGCTTTGTCAACCGAATCGAAAATTTCTGCCATAGTATCCTCCATTAGTCCCTTAATTGTGGTTTTTGCGGTTTTTATGTCAAAAAACATTTTGATCTTATTTGAGATTTGGATATTGTAATTTGTTATTTCCGGCTTGTCCGGGTTAGGGCTCATATAATTATACCGGTACCGATGCTTTATAGAACGTTGCTTCGCCATCAATACGGTAAACATTTA
>JACNIG010000400.1 GCA_014383215.1 Candidatus Desulfatibia vada
CCTTTAGATTTACTTGGTAAAACAATCATAAAAATCGTGCCTGCCAGCCTGCCCAACCTGCCCTGTGCAATTCACGTCAGTGACAGTGAAGCGTATTTCACTATGAACGGGGTCAAACCTTGATCTTTGATTATCACAATTTATTATACGATATCAAGGTGTTGTTGGCCATGTTTGCCTATTATTCATACGTTAATTGGAGGTCGCAAATTGCGACTTCCAACCAAACTTTCTGATCTTCGAAATGTGACCTTTGAGACTTCCGGGAGCCTCAAAAAGATAAAGCCCTTCTTGCATTCTTGCGCCAAGAAGAGCTTTTATTATTTGTAGAGCCATTAGGCACCTTGTATAAAATGTTTAGATCGTGCCGTGCCGGTAAATTTAATGCCTGACCTTAAATGAAATGTTTAAAAAAATCAATGGGAAATGCGTAGCGCCTGTGGCGCTGGTGGAGGAGCGCCCCGCAACTACCTGTGGCTTGAGGAGCGGCCCGGAAAAGCATTCTGGCCTTGAAGAGCGGCTCGATGAGCCTTGATGCGAAGTGCTAATAACCAACAACTTACTGGTCACTGGATGCTGGTTGCTGAATCCTGGGACCGCTCGGCTGAGCTCGCCGCAAGCCCTTTAATCCTTAGGATCACTCCAACTCTTTTGGAGATGATCCCAATATTTTTACGGGCGGATATCTATGGATGGATACAAGCCCTTTAGACGGCCTTTTGAATAGGGGTGGATAATGTTAAAGGCAATATCTTGTTCTGTCTGAGCATGCCCCTTGTTGTTTTTGCCGGCAAAGTAGGCGCCGTTGGCCTCTAAAATATGGTCGATGCGATGTTGAAAGGCCTTGACGAATTTGGCGCCGCTGCCCTGAAACTTCATGGCGCCGCGGGTAAACTTGCCTTTTACCCGGGAGAGTTCTTGGGCGGAGATGTTGTGCTTTTTAAGGTCTTTTTTGTTTCTGATGTAGCCCCAAACCAGATACCCGGCCGGGATGTCCAAAGGTTCATCCAGGTCGATGATGGTGTGAGGCGCTATGATGCTGCCTTTCCCAATCGTTAACTTATGATCGGGTGTTCCGCGCAAAAATGAATTAAACCCCACAAAAACGTTTTTCCCCAGCTTAGCATGTATGATTGTGGCCCCGTGGGCGGTCACATTGTTGCCTTCCAGGCGGGAGTCTATAATATAACAGTTTTCCTGGGCATTGGCGCCCTTGCCCATCCAGGCGTTTTCCAGGTAGGCCCGCTGGGCGATAAGAACATTCTCACTGATGTGGCTTTCCCCTCTGACCAATGCATAGCGGCTTACAGAGGCATTGGAAGGAACGGAGATGGATGCTTTGAGGTTAACCACATCAAAAATCTCTTGAAAATCCGCTTTACGCGCATCCACAAAGTCGATAAAGATCCCCCGTGGTTTTTTGTCAGGCTCCAGAGTTATGTAGTTGTCTAACACTTTTTTCGGAAAACAGTAGCTAAAATCGAACACATCCTTACTTTTGACCCAGATCTTACCGGGCTCCACTTGCTGGTGAGAAAGCTCTCCCACCTGTACGTAAGCGAATGTTCCGATAATACAGTCAGTGAGTGTCGTTAAGTCAACGGTGCTGAAAGGCCCTAAAAAACAGCCTTCCACCGGGGCGCCGTGAATGTTGGCATAATGCAGGGCGACCGTATTCTGAATTAAAAAGGTTTCCAGGTCTTCCGGGTCATGGGAGTGATTGTGAACCAGGGTCTTGATAAGACAGGCATCTCTGATCCGGATGACTTCATCGTCACGCAGGGAAATTTGAGACCCCTGAAAAGGATACACTTCCCCTCTTTTCTTTAGTTCGTCTCCCCGGATGTCGCTTTTATAAACCACGGAAAGATCTACCGTGCATTTGCCGAAGAAATAACTGCCGGCCAGATTGCTGCGGCGGAAGGAAAAAAGAACCGGATGCTGGGGCGAAAATCCGTAAATAGAATAGAATTTGACCAAATGATTTAATTGTAACGCATTACGAATATAAGGGCCGACATCCATGCCGGTTTCTCTAAGATTAATGTTTACGCGTTCGATGATGCGGTCTATCAGATTTTCAAGCTGTTTCATTTTAACTCCTTGTACTTATATCTGGTTTAGCGGTTCAGCGTTCAAGGTATTATAACCCTTGAACCTATAACAGATTAGTTTAGTTTATAATTAATCCTGTTCCCATAACATCCAATTGCCAGCCGGACAAGTTTTTTTTAAGCTCCCTGTCCCGTTGCTACAGTTACCATAAACATATTCCCACAATATATTCTTAAAACCGCCGCCATGTTCGATTTTTCAGCCAAAATCGTTGCAAATCGCAACGAATTTTTCAATTGACATCGAACCCCGGGTAATATATGAATCACCGTCTAATTGTTTGTTTTTCCCAGTGTAATCCATAGGAATGGAGGAAGGAATGGTCAAAAACACGAAATTATGGTTGATTCTTCTGGCGTGCTTGTTCATAACGATACTGACGGTATCTCCGGCGTTGGCGGACGCATCGGCTGAAACTGCAACAGAGGGTCATGTCTGGTGGTTCTGGCCGCTGATGCTTTTAATTATAACTTTTATTATGGGAATTCTCGCCGTACTTGGCGGTGTGGGCGGGGGCGTCCTCTTTGTGCCGATTATCAGCGGCTTTTTCCCTTTTCATCTGGACTTTGTGCGCGGCACCGGCCTGTTGGTGGCCCTTTGCGGCGCCCTGGCCGCCGGACCGGGACTTTTGAAGATGAATCTTGCCAGTTTGCGGCTGGCCATTCCCGTGGCCCTGATTGCCTCCACCTGTGCGATTGCCGGGGCCATGATCGGCCTGGCGCTGCCCACCAACATCGTTCAGATTGCCCTGGGGGGCACAATCTTAGGGATTTGCGTCCTGATGCTCACCGCCAAAAAATCGGCCGTGCCGGATGTGCCCCAGGCTGATAAGCTTTCGTCCATGCTGCAAATTTACGGTGTTTACCAGGAGGCCAGCACGGGCGAAATTATCGACTGGAAAGTGCATCGGACGCCCCTGGGATTGTGCCTGTTCGTTCTGATCGGCCTTATGGCCGGTATGTTCGGCCTGGGGGCCGGCTGGGCCAACGTGCCGGCGCTCAATCTGCTTATGGGAGCACCGCTGAAAATCAGTGTCGCCACCAGCAAATTTTTGCTTTCGATCACCGACACCTCCGCCGCCTGGATATACATGAACAAGGGCTGCGTTATTCCCATGATGGTGGTTCCTTCCCTGGTGGGCATCATGTTGGGTTCCTTTGTGGGCGTGCGCCTTTTGAAGATTGCCAAACCCGGCTTTATCCGCTGGATGGTTATCGGAATCCTGGCCTTTGCCGGCATCAAGGCGCTCTCCAAAGGGTTGGGATGGTAATCGAAAAACATACTCTTTCACATTTGTAGATGAAGGATATCTTATTTCAATCTGGAGAAAGAAAAATGGACGAAAAAACAATGGCCTCTTTGCAAGCAACGCCCGAGCAACTTCTTTACGCCAAAATTCTGGAAGCGGGGATGTACATGGGCTTACTCATTCTGCTGATTACTTTTGGGCTTTATGCTTTTGGCATAATGGACCCCTATATTCCTCTGGACAAAATTTCCGAATACTGGAGCATGAACGTCAATGATTATCTGCACCACGCCAATATCAAAGCCGGATGGGCCTGGACCGGTATGCTAAAATACGGAGATTTTGTTAATTTTATCGGTATTGCCATTTTGGCAGGTGTCACTATCTTGTGCTATGCCGCCATCATACCGACCCTTTTGAAAAACAATGATAAGGTGTACGCGGTACTGGCAACCCTGGAAGTCATTATCCTGAGCGTTGCCGCTAGTGGGATCTTGGGTGTGGGTGGTCACTAAAAGCTGTTTCAATTTTACGCCGGACGTCGCTAAGGCAGTAAACAGGTTTCCTGTGGGCTTATTCTGGAGACCTGCAAGCACCCCAGTTTTGACGCCATCTCTGATATTTCGACACCTCTTAAATATCTCTTTTCATAGATTTTTTTATAATGAAATTGTTATGTATTCCTTTTTTGTCGGCATTTCAAATTAAGTCTTTAGCAAAAAATGGGGCTGCAAATGTGAGTGGTATAAGGGTGACGAGCTAAGCTATTATAAACTTTCTCATTATTCCTTCGGCATTATTTTATTGTTGTAGATTTGGCAGATTCCATCCCAGGATCAGATAGAATCTTACCTTTTTCAAAATATCGATTACGGTTTTGACGAATACCAAGTCAAAAAAAGATTCAGCGCTCACACCTTCAATGGAGTAGGGATCGGATTAATGATGCATTAGAAAAGCAAAATCGGCGGTATGAAGCCGAGTTTCGTAATAATCTGAAGGTTGCTGTCCAGAATGCGGTTAATGAAGTTGAAAATCTTGTGGGCAGTTTAAAGGATACAATTAAGATCTGGAAAATAAAGAATTTTGAATAATGAAAAATTGTGCGGAGCGGGTTAACACCAAGCAAGGCTCTCCTGTCAAATTATCCTGCCGAGATCTGTAAATGGTATCATATTTCTGTGTTAA
The DNA here is from genome assembly GCA_014383215.1 of Candidatus Desulfatibia vada. Taxonomy (GTDB): domain Bacteria; phylum Desulfobacterota; class Desulfobacteria; order Desulfobacterales; family UBA11574; genus Desulfatibia_A; species Desulfatibia_A vada. The sequence goes on from JACNIG010000400.1 coordinate 4,553, forward strand.
TACAATGGGATGAAGGTGCATTGCAGAGACCCCTAGAATGTGAATAGCTTCAGAACAACAAATAACTTTGGCTATTTTTTTAACTTCAACTCATTTTTAATAGCCAACCCTATCTTTTCCAGAGTATAAGACTTCTTTATGTATTGACCTGCACCTAAACTTTTTTTCCTCTTTGGCAAGCTTTGTTTCAGCCGAGACTAATTGTATACTTGGCCTATAAGCCTTTATGCATTCCATAGGGCGTATCCCTGGGTGCATTTTAGTGAGCGAAAAGACAAACAAAGACACTCAAACTAAATTAATGTCCGGATTTGGGCTACAGTAAATAATTGACAATCCCTTAAATAAAACAGTATAAGCGGCTTTCTGTATGGAAGGAAAAGTTATGCCATTTTCAATTGATTTTTTATCCATTCTTTCTGCGACAATCTAGGCTTTTTTGTCTTTTGTTGTTGGTATTATTTTTACTGTTGGTATGTTAGGTGGAGAAAAATTAGTTATATGCATTATAATTTCTGCTCAAATATCTTGGGTCGTATATTTTTTAATAGATCTTTATGGTAAAAAACAAAAAAGGAAAAAAACAGGACGACAGTTTCAACGGCCAAAAGAAAAATAGCTGTCGTTTAGATCAACAGCCATCCTTTACAGTTTTTCCTTGCCTGGTTTAACCACATAGAGGAATGATGGTTTGTCGAAATTACCAGAATTATTTCATTGGGATAAAATACTATGTCTAAAGCGGTGGTATAAGGACACATAAAACCTCCTTTCTCATTCGCCTTAAAAATTTCTTTTGTACGAGAAAACATGCAATCATCCAGAGGCTGACTTTTGAGTTATTATGATATATTTTAAAAAACTTTTTTCCTTGGGCCATAAAGGATTAAGAAAATTAGTGTATCTCGTTAGAGATCGCTTTGATCTGATAGAAGTTAAGATTTTATTAACAGGGCTGATTTTATCCTTCTTAGCCTGTTTACACTTATTGTATCTTCTTTTTACAAATCCCGGTCTTTATAGAGTCCTATCTTCTACAGCAATTGTTCATATAATGGGAGGGAGAGCCTTGGGGATTGCGGCATGCCTTTCTGCTGACATTTCTCTTTTTTATACGATCTCATACAATTTTTTTCTTGAAGTTGTTATTGTCCTTATTACCTATGGTACTATGGTTTTAATTATGCGGAATATCATCCAGCCGAAATTATTTCGTAGCGCGGTGAGGCAGGCTGAACTTGCTGCGCAAGATCAAAAAACCAATATTAAAAAATATGGGACTATAGGACTTTTCTTGTTCGTAATGCTTCCATTTTTCATGACCGGCCCGGTCATTGGATCGATCATTGGATATCTTCTCAATTACAAGGCGATTAATAATTTTCTAATCGTATTTAGCGGGACTTTGAGCTCAATT
>JACNIG010000243.1 GCA_014383215.1 Candidatus Desulfatibia vada
ACTTTAAGCATTCTCCTTTATACCTCCAGTTTTAGGATTTTTGATCGTAAATCCTAAATACCAGAAGTCTGCTTCAGGGGGTCAATTTTAGGTTAGCGTTTTACCGTTAAGGGGGTCAGTTTTAGGTTAGCGAAACTAGATGGTAAACGCACGTCACAGGAAGTTGGTACCCCACAAGGAGCAGTGATTTCACCAGTGTTGGCAAATATTTATCTTCACTATGCACAAGACTTATGGGCTAACCAATGGAGAAACAGACATGCCAGCGGAGACGTGATTATAGTGCGTTACGCTGATGACACGGTTGTAGGGTTTCAAAACAGACATGATGCAGAGATGTTTCTGAGGGATTTGATTGAGAGGATGGGTAAATTTGGTCTTGAATTAAATCCGGACAAAACTAGGTTAATAGAGTTTGGACGTTTTGCAGTGGCCAATCGCCGAAAAAGAGGCGAAGGCAAACCTGAGACATTTGATTTTCTGGGTTTTACTCACTCTTGCTCGAAAACAAAAACCGGAGGGTTTTTCATACGTCGTAAAACTATCAGGAAACGGTTGGTCCAGAAGTGCAAGGATGTGAAGCAGAAACTGAAAGAACGTATGCATGATGATGTAAAGGAAACCGGTAAGTGGCTGAATTCAGTGATCAGGGGGTTCCAAAATTATTTTGCGGTCCCGGGTAATATGGATTTGGTGAAAAGTTTCTATGACCAAACAACAAGAGCATGGCTACAGATCCTGAGACGCAGAAGCCACAAAGGGCAGAATTTTACATGGAAGCGCTTTGAAAAATTAATCAGATGGCTGATTCCAAGAGTCAGAATTGTACATCCTTTCCCAGACCAGAGGTTTCGACGTTCGTACCCGAGGTAGGAGCCGTATGAGGTAGTTCCTCACGTACGGATCTGTACGGGGGGTGCCGGGTAACTGGCATTCCTACCGTGACACGGTAACCGACTATAATAACAGCAAAAGAGGCTTAAAACAGACCCTAAATTTGTCTTAAACGACTCTTTTTGGCCCCCCAAAATGCCCTTTTAAGGCCTTATTTGACGCAAATTTTAAACGTTTTATATATTATATCAAGATGTTCCTGTGGCCCGACCCCCTTCTACAATCAGTCGCATAACATACCTCCTTTTTATCTTGATTTGTTTAAAGCCCTATTTTTTCTTTGAAATGATGATGTACCTGCTGGTTACGCCGATTATTCTTTTCTTTTGCATAGCGGATACCACATTCGCCTTAAAACGCTCTGAGGAGAGTGGTGCCTGAAATATATGGGTTTCCTGCCAGCCGCTTTGATTTAGAATCCGGAGGTAATCATTGATTAAAATCGAATTCACCCGGATTTCGTTATCAGCCGGTGTGTTTTGGAAATCGCGCCAATCGGCATTGACAAATGCTATCCGTGTGCTCTTCTTGGCGTTTTGATGTGCCAGCGCAAAAAAGCTCTCCAGAAATTCCAGATATTGTTCTTTTGAAAGGCCGGATATGGCATCGGGATCGTAGTTGTTTGATTGTTTTTTAAAATAAGGAGGGTCAAAAATAATTAGATTCGGTTTGGTTTTACCTTTTATCGGCCATTTCAAATCATCGAAATCCCAGAAATAGGGTTCGATTTCCGGGCGTGTATCCGGCCGATCTTCCATATCAAAGCTCCAGCATTTCCGGTTGAATGCCAAACAAGTGTCGGCAACAACTCCGCCGCCTGCCATAGGATCAATGACAAGACCACCCTGATGGGAAAAATAATACAGTATGTGTGCAATCATTTGGGCGGGGATCCGTCCGGGCCAATCGTCACCGAAACGTTTATCACAATCATTCCAGTTCCACAGGTCCCATGTCCGCAGCCCCCAGTTAAGTTCTTTAAATCGTTCGAGATCATCTTTGCCTTCCAAAGATAGCGACCAGACCATCGGCTCGGTCCAGCCATGCTTTTCAGCTACCTGGACAACTGTGAAGCCTCTGGACAGATCGGTATTTAGCAAATTTGCCAATTCTGGCATTTTTGCTAAATGGTTGGATATTGTCCTTTGGAGCGCGTCGAATCTCATTGCAATCCGCTCTTGCGAGATGCCGAGGCGGTTCATGCGAAATATCTTGAGATCCAGATCCATCTGGAATGACGCTCTTAAATCGGCTATATACGCGTCGACTGTCTGCCTTGAACGACCGATTGCCTGCCCGATCTCAAAAGACGTCAACCGGGGATTGTTTTCATATGCCCGGCGGGCCGTCGTTCTCGCTTCTTCTTCGGATAACTGGAGAGGGCCGATGGCCTTTTGAGCTGCATAAAGGAGGGGGTCCAAACCATCCAGCGTTATAATGTGAACCGGTATTTCGGTTGCGCCGATCTCCTTGTATGCATGCCAACGGTGGGCGCCATCAAGAATGCGGTATTTTTCAATATAATCCGGATGAATCTGTACCTCAATGGGATCGATCTCAAAACCATCGCGCATGTTTTCGGCAAACATCGAGACGCGTTTTGGATAAACACCACTTCTCGGATATATTTCCTCATCCAGGATTATTTGGGTAATGGGAACCGTGCGGGTTGTTTTTGCCATGGTGCCCCTTCATTTGTATGATCAATCTTTATTCATTACAGGTTAATCCAACCAAACCATCGCATTTGGGGTCGGGCCACGGTAACCGACTATAATAACAGCAAATGAATCTTAAAATAGGCCCTAAAATTGTCTTAAACGACTCTTTTTGGCCCCCCAAAATGCCCTTTTAAGGCCTTATCTAACGCAAAATTTAAACGTTTTATATATTATATCAAGATGTTTCTGTGGCCCGACCACCTTCTCTTTCCTGCAAATTAATATTCTAATCAAGGTTTGACCCCATTCCCACATGATGCCAGGCGTCTGGATATTCTATTCTCAACGGCCTACTCATAATAAAAACACTATATTATTAAACTAAATGAGTCAAGAGCAGACTTGACCCCTTTACCATTACCAAGGATATCGCAGGAGAAAATTTGGCGAAAGCAATGACGAAGAATCAAAACGACACCGTTCTCCGATAAGTGTCCACGCATTTGTTCGATGGTCTATCGTCTTTTTTTATTTTAGGAAAGATGTTAATGTTTGTCTAAGTTGTGATATGTTACCTTTTTTAATTTGACACTGCCAAATGACTAACGAAACCCAACCCAATTCATTCAATTTTCTTTGATTTTGTTTATCCCGCTCAATGTTTTTCGTGAGCTTCTCATTCCAAAAATTTTTATTGCTGGAGGGTTTCTCGGATCTCGGGCAACCTTTATGCCCATGCCAAAAACATCCGTGAACGAAAATCACCTTTTTATATTTTGGCAATACTATGTCCGGATTCCCCGGTAGATCCCGCCTGTGTAACCGAAAGCGATATCCCATTTTGTGAAGAAGCGAGCGTATGATTTTTTCCGGTTTGGTGTCTTTCCCCTTGATTTTAGCCATAATTTTACTTCTTTTTTCTATAGAAAAGACATCCATCTTACAGGCTCAATCACTCGTATTTTCTTTATTTTTATTTAATCGATCAGGGTCGATTGTAGCATCTGTCTAAAACCATTATGCGGTTTAAGAAATTGTTATGCCGGAATCTTTTAGTTCAACAGCTTCCTGAACACCGCAAAGGCCGATAAAATCACAACTCTTACAGCGAGCCTTTCTCTCTTTTCGCTTTGAAGGTCCCTTGTTGAATACACGGTCACGAATATTTGCGGTTATGCGAGAAACTTTCCCTCCCGCCTTTTCTATTTCAGCACTATCCAGAGGTACTTTTAATTCCTTAGAGTCTTCACCTTCGGCACCAAGATATCGAACCAGCCCTTGCTCCGGTTGATATTCAAGCTCTTTCTTTGCAGCCAATGCATAAATAGCAATCTGCAACTTCATTTGTTCTTCATCCAGCAACTTATGTCTGTCCGAATCAGGATCGCCCGATTTGAAGTCTATCAAGGTAACCCTTGGGGGGTCGTCCTGACGGATAATATCGATAGCACCTGAAATTAGCGCTCCGCCGTCACCCTCTTCATATTCGATGAGTGTTTCGAACTCTTTTTCGGGCTCAAATTTCAGTGAAGACAACTCATCTGCATATCGTATTATATACTCGGTTACGACCTGCAGACCCTTTTGCCTCATATTTTCGGCAGGTTCTCCAGTAGTGTAGCGCAAATAAAAAAGGCCTAGATTGATCAGCCTTTGAATCTCTTTTTTTAATTTGTTCGGATCTGAAGCCAAAACAGCCCATTTTTTCGGATTAGTATGAACCGATCTTAAGAGATTATGTATTCCTCTTCCATAACCAAAAGCCTGGTCAATAGTCGGAGCGAATCCCAGCACTTTGCGAAGGTAAAAATCATGGGGGCATTCCATATAATATCGAAGATCTGAAAAGGATGTGCATAGTTGGACATCACGAAGATACTCTTTCGGTGCATATCTTAGATCATTTAAAATTCGGTCGGAATCTCTTGTAACGGTACCTCCGGACGCTTCAACCATAGGCCGTAGTTCTTTGACGAATCTCGAAACACTTTTTCCTGATCTACTGATTAAAAGAAATCTTTCGGCGCGTGTAAGCGCTACATACATCAGACGGCGTTCACCATCGTAATTCTCATTATCGGCAAGCCCCTTGATATCGATTTCCTTAACGATTTCACCGGCAAGGGGCAATTTGGGTTTACGCCTTGCGTAACCGCTCGGAAACCTTCGAGCATTGACATCCGCTAAGAAGATTGCTGCAAATTCAAGGCCTTTTACCCCGTGAATTGTGCTTATTGTTACGGCTTCAGGTTTCACCATCAGCGGTTGCTCTTCGGCCCTTCCTTCTTCAGCTCCATGCTGGCACAATCCGATGATCTGCCAACGATAATCGGTCACGCTTGTCCAACCCGGAGTTTCAATCCCCGTAACCAAACCGCTGAGCGCTCCGAGGTGAAACATTGCCGTTTGGCCTCGACCTTCACAAGTGTCCCATCTTTCAACGCATGCTTCCGATAGTAAGAAATGATAAATTTTTTGAGGAAATACCCGCCGCGATATACGTTTAGATGTTAAAAACTCACGTAATCCAGGTGTCCTTAAACCGGCAATATTTTTATAATTGAAGGACTTTCCTTCAGAAATCTTTTGTCCGATAGCATGAGCGGCAAAAAGAACCCGATCTTCGGTGGTCCGGTCAAATGTAAGGCCGGATCGCCGGAGCATTTTCGACGCTTCTTTTAATACGGTTTTAGTTTTTGGGTCGCAACCGAGAACGGCTTCGATACGGTTTGGTAGACTTTTGGGGTTGTAAGCAGATCCTATGAATTCGTCATTCCCCGCGGTTATAGCTAATGCCGAGATGAAAAAAAGGACTTCGGGCTGAGAGAAAAGGTCCGGCCCTGCTTTTACTACTGCAGGGATGCCTGCAGCTTCGAGAGCTTCCATATAGGTCCGAGAATCGGTGGAAGACCTGATAAGAACAGCAATATCAGAAAGAGTTAAACCACGATGAGCTCCGTCTTTTTTGTCGTGTCTCGCTCCTTCATATTCTGATGGAACCAACACACGAATCGCATCAGCAATCCAGCCAGCTTCCTGTAGTCGGCTATCAAATTCTATTAAAGCGATGTGAGAAGAATGCTGATCTTTTCTTTTCGGATTACCATGCTTCATAGGTGGAGTTTTCATGGAACAAAGGGGAGAAATGGTTTCGGCCCAGCAGTTCGCTAAATCGATTAAACGAGCAGTTGATCTAAAATTTTCCAGAAGATCGACTACTTCTGCATCCTCCGATTTTTTTAATTTTTCCCATAACTCGGCGATAATCTCTACTTTGGCTCCACGAAAACCATAAATGGACTGCCGGTGGTCTCCGACGGCCGTAAGCTTTCCACTTACTCCGACTAAAACTTCCATCAAGCTGCGCTGTACGGGATTTATATCCTGAATTTCATCTACGACCAAATGAATTCCGGTTGTTGAGACTTCCAAGAGCCTTTCGGCATCACTATTTAGTCTACGAATAAATTCCGTTTGAGATGTACTGAAATCTAGAAATCGGCGGCATCGTAAATACGCGTAATAACGTGATGCTGCTTTAGCAAATGCAATTGCCTCAGAAGTATCGCCCACATCCGTCAGAAGACGTGACTTTTTACACCATTTACTTTCCTCGCCGCCCAATCGAAGCGGTGGATCGTCAGACGGCAATTCAACCTCGAAACGATTATGCTCATGTAACTGGTCGTATGCCTGTGTGAAGGTTCCTATAGTCGCATACTGACCTAAACCGGACACCTCTCTTAGTTTTCGGAGACCCAACAGGTTATTAAATCCTCTCAGGATAAGAGCCGCCCTTCCGGCTTCATCAAGTATGTCGTAGTTGTGGTAGTAGTCAGGCCAGAACTCGCGTATTTTGGCGAGACAGAAGCCGTGAATCGTTCCGACATACATATTTCCTAAAGATATGTCTTCTTCTGAAGCCGTGATTTTCGCAATCCAACTGCGGATGCGAAATTTCATTTCCTCGGCAGCACGTTCCGTAAAAGTAAAGGCGATTATTTTATTTTTAGGAACTTTTTCGATCCCGATCCACCATGCAACCCTGCGGGCCATAACCTCGGTTTTTCCAGAGCCGGCTCCGGCAACGACTAAAAGACGGCGTTTTTTAGACCGGACTGCGCTCTTCTGTGCTCCGGTTAAGCCTTCAAGAACTCTTTTTTTTATAAGATTCAAATCCATGCCTGGTCTCTACGAGCTATAAACCCTTAAGTGTTCTTTTAATCTTTAGTGCATGTCGTTTTATGAATTCTGGCGGCAGTGCATTTCCAATCATCAATGCAACGGCGGATTTGTTGTTGGCGTTCGGAAATCTGTATTTCATCGGGAAGCTTTGTAAAAGAGCCGCTTCGCGCATTGTTATAGCTCGATTTTCTTCAGGATGGAGAAATCGACCTTTAGAAGGGTTGAAGCAACCGCTGGTTAGCGTAGGGGCGACATCATTCCAAGCCATTCGGCCGTAAACATCTTTGAAGCCGGTACATTTTTTGTGACATTCGAGTTGCTCAGTCTCGGGCAAATCCGTTCGGCTGCCGCCGTCTTTGGGTATTTTTGATATTAGCTGCAGTATCCTTGGTGTTCGTTTTTCCGGAAGGTCGTGAATGGGATCGCCGCTTGTACCGGCGGGTGGCAGATCTGCAATAACGTCTTTGACCCTTTTTTGTTTTTTTGCTTTCGGTGCGAATTCAATTTTCTTTTTATAACCGGCTAAATAAACCAATCTGCGACGGCGCTGAGGAACTCCGTAATCAGCCGCATTCAATACATCATAATTTCCGATGTATCCTAAATCTCTCATTTGTTCCAAAAAAGTCTTGAAGCGTTCGTCGTCGGCCAATCCGGGTACGTTCTCCAACATCACCGCTTTGGGCATAAAGTCCTTAACGAAACGATAAAATTCCCTTATCAGGTCGTTACGAGGATCTTTTATTGTGCGATTTCCGTTGAGGGTTCTCATGGTGGAAAAACCTTGGCAGGGAGGACAGCCGGCAAGAAGGTCTAGTTTTCTTTTTCGAATCCCAAGCTTTCGCTTTATTATTAAAGTGCTTAATTCAGATATATCTTTTTCCCATACAAAAACCTCGGGATGATTGGCTTTATAGGTTGCTACGGACAAACCGTCGTTGTCCACGGCTCCGACGACTTTGAAACCCGCTTGTTTCAAGCCGAGGGTCAAACCTCCACACCCACTGAAAAGATCTATAGCGATCGGTTTCGCCACAGTCCGGCCCCCTTGTTCAATAATTGGTTTCTATATGTTACAGGCAATTGATTTAAATGATTTATGTTTCGTCCATCAAAACTCTAATGATTTCATCAGTGCCCTGTCAATATCTCCATAAAACACGATATCCAATTTTTCGACGACTTCTTCGGAAAGCCCCACAAATTGGGCCTTGTTTGCGATTGGAACCAGCACGCGTAGGGCTCCGCTTTCCATCGACATTTGAATGGATTCGGTTATTGAAGAAGGTCCTTTTATATTACCCTGAATCGTCATGTCTCCCAAAACAACCGTACCCGGCTGAATACGACGGTTTTTCAATGCGGATATAATGGTAATAAAAAAGGCCACCCCACATGGGCACTCCACTCGGCCGCCTGATAAATCAACCGCCTCGGCATGAATGTCTTTTTGTGCCAATAGTTCGTTCAACCCGAGCCGATCACGTACACTTTGCAGATAGCTGAAAGCGCGGTTTATGGATTCCTTTAACCCTTTATCCAATCCGGACGGCGCACGGAGCTTACCGGTTCCCGGCACAACTGAAACTTCAAGACGGAATAATCCCACTTTTGCTTCATTATTGACTGAAGCGGTGAAAATCATTCCCGGCGGTAAAGGATCATGCGGGATTACATCCGTACCACCTTGTTCCGGGACACCGACGGTTCGTTCGACATCCGTTTCAAGATCAACATAAGAAAAACTGGTTTTATAAAACTCGAAAGCCCCGCGTTTTTTAAGCTGTTCTTTAACGCGTCTGCGGCCTTCCAATGCAAGTTCTATATACTCGGCTATTTCTTCCTTGGTCCACTCACCGCCCGGATGCAAAATTTTGAGCAGGCCGCTCACCGTCTTTTTCGCGGCAATAGCATCCCTTCCTTCAACATGTGCGCCGAAACGATAAAATTTTTCCGCTTCGTCGAATCGGTTCTGTTTTCTCTGGTTACGAAAAGCTTCTGCGATATAATCAGTAACAAAACCATAGTGAACGGTAAGAATGTCTTTGGATATTTTCGGTACTTCCCATCCGGGAAAATAGAAATGCATTCTGTCCAACAGTGCCAGATCAAATTCTTTTGGCAGCGGCTGAAACAAATCAGTGGCCGAATTTTGCACCAAGCTGTCCACCGGCTGATTTAGGTTGCCGATGAAAACCAAAGCGGCGTCCGCAAGAACCTGAGTGATTCCGCGGCTGAAGCGACCGTTGGCCATGTAATCTTTCATGATCTGCATAACATCAGGATCGGTGATCTTCATTCCTCCGACTTCGTCGAAAGCTACCACATCCCAGTAACCGACAAGACCGACTTTCCGGCGGGCGTTGTTGTAAAACATGTTCGCGGTGCTTGCCTTGCCACCGGAGATCAGCATGCAGTAAGGGGACATCTCACTGAACGCGTAGGATTTCCCGGTACCGCGGGGAGCGAGTTCTATGAAATTATAGTTTTTCTCGACAAATGGAATGAGCCGCGTGAGTAAAAGCATCTTCAAACGTTGTTCCATTCTCAACGGTTCCAGACCGACGCTCCGGATAAGAAGGTCTATCCATTCCTCTCTATTTAATGCGCGACGTCCTTCAATGTATTCGTCCATGTCGAACCGGGCAAGTTGGATGGGCCTCAGATCAACGATGTGGAAGGGGCTGTCTTTTTTCCCCTCTTCGGAGGGACGGAACTCGACATCTATTATCGCCCAGATCCCTCCTTCCAAGAGTCGCTCGTAGCGACGGTAGAACTCTTCGGGAATGTGTATCTTTGTATAACCGAAGTGGTCCATTGAGGCCCAGTATTTTCCATGAGTTCCTTCGCTGGCCAGAAACCGGACCTCGACGCGGTCGATGAAGCGGTGCTTACCCCTCTGCTCGACCAGGGACTGGGCCTTATTCGCCTCGTCATGACGGAAATAGTTGGTCGACAGGGTCTCTTTTACAGCGTCCACGCCAATGCGGATCTCCTCGTCATTGTCCGAAGCACAGTATTTTCCAAGCAGATATTCCAGCACATAAGACGGAACGTTCTCGCCGCCTTTGATCTGATGCACCAGGTCTTTGCGCACGACTTTTCCCGCGAATACATCGTTCAGTTTTCGGTCAAGGGAGTCAAGTTCCATAATTCACCTATAGTTCAATTTTTCATTCCGAAAAACCTAAGCCGTATTCATTCTTCCCCGGTTTATCCTCATACCAATGGATCTTCATTCGGTCGGTTTCCTTCGAGCTTCGTGCGTAATCCGTTCCAAGTCTCGCAATAGCTTTCCGTAGGATGGAGATCGATATTGCGCTTTAGGCGAAAACGTTAGCCCTCGAGTCAGTTCAAGCTGATGGACAGTTGCCTCGTATCGACAACCCATTAGTTTTGTAATCAAGCCTTTGCAATCTCTTGGGTCCTCTGGATTCATAGGGCCCTGAAACTGAAGCCTTGTAGTATTTGGTAACAAACCCGCGGCGCGGATGGACGTTAGGCTTGCCAGGAACCAGGCTTCATATTCGCGGTTGGCGACCACGACTGCCAATGGTACGTTAGGAGCCACAGTTTTTGCCCGTGCGAGAAGCTCCGGTCCCAGCCCGTTGCCGTGTCCTCTATTTATACACTCGTCATCAGCATCGATCACAACAAGAATGGCGTCGGGCTTATTCCGTAGTGCAGCTATGATGTAGTGCTCGATACCTATATGTCGCACCTTGTCGTACCCTGCTTTCAGCCTCCCGCAGCTCTTTGCGTTTATAGCCAAGTCGGGTATTTCGAAATACTTATGAAATTTCCGATGCCGGAGCCAGCGCTGAAGAAGGCAGGGAACAGCCCTCTCCTCACCATATCCCTCAACGATGGGGATGATCTTGCGCCTGATCATCTCTTCTCATTATCAAGGGCGAATATATCGCCCGCAAAAGTTTCGGGATTTGGCCCTGTCCACAGTGCATTGGATCGCAGCATCCAGCCTACGGTATCGATATCATTGACCGATGCCTGAGTTTCAGGGCTGAGACTGAAGATTCGGCTGTTACCGTTCCGCCACTCAACAACGCGAACCCGCTCACCTGTGACTGCGGGGTGGCTCAGAACTTCCGGTGAGTGTGATGTCAGAACCACTCGCGTGTCGTCGGAGCTCGCGAGTGCGGCATCAAGCAACACTGCTAGCGCGCTCGGATGAACGGAGTTTTCGATCTCGTCGACAAGAACGACCGACGGGAGCGGGCTCTGCTTGAGTGCCAGAAGGACGCCCAAACTTCTCAAGGTTCCTTGAGAAACCTGGCTTGCGTCAAAATTCAACTCAACGGTCTCTGATTTCTGAAAAAAACGGACCACCCGCCGGCCCATTAAGGCCTCGGCGCGGACATCATTGATACCGTCGGTTATGATTCCGAGACGTTCCACCATCCAACGGTGAGCTGCAGTTCCCTCAATGGCCTTAAGAACATCTCCTGCATTGGCGCCGTCGCGGGTTAAAGTTGACCGCTCACCGATTTCCGTGGCGGAGGCCATGTGCCCGGGTGAAAGCTCGTATGCCCGCATATTGCGGATCGTGTTGAGAACGCTTTCCCAAAGGCTGTCCGAGCGTGCAACCAACGGAAGCACAAGATTTCCGGCCGGCGGTGACACATCCGGCTTTCTTTCCGAATCGAACGTTTGATCCTTACGCTCAAAAGAGGTCCCTTTTGAATACATGAAGCATTCGCGAATGTGCGAAGAACCGCCGGTTTTCTTATCTTGCACTTCGAAACCGTAGACAACCCGCGCCTGTCGGTCGCCGGGGAAGACGATTCGGAAGACTACAGCAATCCCCATCGGTGTTTTCTTTCCCCGGCCGGGCTTCGCACGCTGAACCTTTTGCAATCCTCCCCGACGATCGAGGGCGTTTTCCAAGCTGTCACTTACCGATTCTCGGAGAAGGTCCACTGCGTCAAGAAGGCTTGACTTTCCGGCACCGTTACGGCCCACCAAGAAAGTCAAGTCCGATAGCACCAGGCGTGCATTTTCAAACGCCCGGAATCTTTGGAGTCTAATCTCCTCCACAGTCACGCGAAGCGATTCAGTCATCGTTTTCTCCTAATAAACCGTCTTGAGGGAAACAAGTGCTGTACAGCTTTTTCTTCGAATGCATCGCTCCTTAATCGAGCATCGCGTTCTTTAGTTTGAGCTTCGCCCACACTACGCGGGTTTGAGGATCGCTCACCCGGATTTCGATCTCCGGCCCGTCGAAATCCGGGTCGATCAACACAGGTACAGGTGTTTCTTTGTTCGCTTCTAAAGTCACTTCACGGGTTTTTTCGTCCCGCGCATCACAATCGGCGGCTTCGCCTACAACGTATGCTTTTCCCCCTTTGCCTGAGTATGCTTCAAGGCGAACTGAAATAGGAGGATCACCGAAAGCGCCGAGTTGGACCAATTTGTAAACTATTGTCAGCCCGATTACGCGGCTGGTAAATCGATCCGAGCGGTAACCGATATCGACTGTCGGTTTGCCGGGTGTAGTCGGCTCCTCACGGTCCGCCCGAAAGACAACCACCGGAACCACCGCCTCCTGAAGGCTCAGGCCGCCGTGAAAATACCCATCACCGTCGGAAAACACTCGAAACCCAATGGGCAGGCAAATCTCTTGTACATCACCCTGTATACCTACATGGTCCGCTTTCAGAGTAATCGTAACCGGCCCGTCCGACTGACCGGACCCAAGGCGACAGCGGCGCTTTTTTTCAAGCCAATTTCCCGGAGGACCTTGAACGACGTCTCCGGCCGGAATTTCAGGGAGCATCATGTGGCCGTGGTCCGAACTGATTAGGATTCGTGAAAATCCGCAGGAAACCAAAGACTTAACAGCCGCCGCAATATCTCCGATCACGTCTGAGAGATAGCGCCGCGCCCTCCACCGCCCGAGGTTTTCGCCGATAACATCAGGGTCCTGGGTGCGTACTACAAGTAGATCCGCGCCTTGAAATTTTTTCGATATTTTTTTGAACGAACCGAGCAGTTCATCTAAAGTGGTTTCGAAAAAACGGTCCCCGTAAGTCTCGGCAAGGAGCTTCATCCGATCCGCGGATGTCTTTAAAAGCCGCGGTCCAAGAGCGGGTACGAGCCCTCCGTCTTTTTCAACCAATCGGAGCATCCCGTCCGACTCCGGCATCAATGCCGCCATGCCGCAGCCGGTTACCGTCGGTACAACGCCGGCTGCGTACCGTATCTCAATTCCACCTCTGCCGACCAATGCGTCGCCAAGGTCCCGTCCCATTTCATAACGGAGTGAATCCACTAAAAAGAATGCGATTCTTTCTCGTCTTTCCAGCACAGCCGCCGCCTGGTCGTCGAAAATACGGGTTTGACGTAACACACCTTCCGGGGGCCAACCTTCTTTTTGGACTGCCGCCAAAAACTCTGTTTGGAGTTCGAGCGCCGATTCTCGATAGCGGCGTCTGCACAGATCGATAACGGGCGACAGGGCGTCTTCTTCCATACAAGAAGTAAGCGCCGTCTCGAACAGGCGCTGATCACGATCCATGTCCGACCATCCGCCTTCGGTGTAAGATTTCACCAGCCCACAGAGATCTTTTTTGTTGTCGAGTTCATTTGAAACTTTCCCGGCGGCATCCAAAAGGGACACCGCCCGTTCGAGTGCAGTCCATTCCGGCGTCCGCAGTGGATCGCGCCGCCAGATGGAACGCTTGCGGTTTTCGATCACCTTACGGGCTGAGGTCAGATCATCCGCAACAACCTTTTCAACCGCCATATCGAGCAGCCGCCGCTCCTCGAAGGGAAAGGTGTCACGTTCTCCGGGATCAAAATCTTCCGGCATAAGTTCCGGAAGCCTGAGGCTGCTCTCTATTTGCCGGGCGAGTTCGGTGTAAGTGTCCCGCAGTCCCATATCGGACCGCATCCGATCGCAGGACGCATAGATGATCGCCTTTGCATTGTCTCCGGCCCTAGGCACAGCGCTGAGGGCGTCTGGAGCCTCTCCGGGCAAATCGAAAAGGAACTCACTGAAAAGCACGAACTCGGCCGCCTTCTGTCGGAGCGTCTGCCACTTTCTCTCTTCGGATGCCGGCTTGAACCCGACCGCGGCTTCAAAGAGCCGGAGCAGTTCCTCCACGCAGCCGGGCTTTTCGTCAACCTCCCTGGCTTTTACAGGATCGGAAACGGCAAGGGAGATGATGTCCGCCGGAGTCTCGGTGTGAAGCACCTTGTTTAAAAGCGGCCAACGCTGCGCCTTCTCCAGGCCGTCCAAAAGGGCGATATCCGGTCGTCCTTCGCGGAAAAGGCGCGTGATCTCATCTGCTTTCAGCGGCATAGCCTGACGGGCCAGGGACTCGATTTTTTGGTCCTCCATGTCGCCGAAAGCCGCACCCGCCGTTGCGTAGACCTCAAAGGGGTCCTGCATTTTCTCGTCTTCTGTCGCGCCACGGCGGCGGGGGATGTAAATGAGCAGGCAACGGCCCGATTC
Source organism: Candidatus Desulfatibia vada (assembly GCA_014383215.1). Classification (GTDB taxonomy): domain Bacteria; phylum Desulfobacterota; class Desulfobacteria; order Desulfobacterales; family UBA11574; genus Desulfatibia_A; species Desulfatibia_A vada. Next base: position 14,215 of record JACNIG010000243.1, read on the forward strand.
GGCCGGGTCGTCCGATTCATTCATCAGTCGATAGACCTCGTCCGCACGTCGACGCGTCTTTAACACGGACTCTTCCGCTGAAAGCACCTCTATGTTCGGCCCTTTGAACGTAGCGGCAAACTCCCTGAAATCACCTTCAGCGTTGTACCAGACTACTATCCGGCGGTCGTTTATGAGGTCAATGAGTCGTTTTCGCAAATATTTTGATAAAGCCATGGTATACAGCCTATTCCATTTCAACTCTCATAGTATCTTTTGCAGGCACCGGAGTTTTCCTGCCGTCGACTCCTTGTTCGATTATCCGCTTCTTAAGCTCCCGGCTGAATGCTTGACAGCGTTTTCTGAAGAATTTATCAAAGTCGTCTTGAAATACACCGAATGTGTCCTGATTGATTAAGTGGGTTCGCATACATTTATTCAGGGCTGCATTCTGCCTAGCAAAACGCCGCATGTATTTGGACGGCGCCTGCGCACGGATCTCCCTCTTGTTTAAAAAATCGTCTACGATGGTTATGTTCGCTATATGATTGATATATTCCTCAGCTTCACCTTTCTTCTTAAGAAACGCCTTTGGGAAAAAATGATGGTAATTTCGGCTGTTCGCCTGTTTAAGCCAGTCGTTGCTGATCCGAACAATGGAATTGTCTATAAACGATTTAGGTTCCTTAAAAGCGAGAATACACAGCAGCGCTTTAATATAAGCACGGCCTACACTAAACCATCCATTGTCTTCTATGAACTTAGCTGAAGTATCAACGGCCCATTCATACTTAGGAATACGCCCGGCAATAATCGCATCGATCTTGCGGACATCCTGCGCCAACCGACTATCAACGCTTTGAGAATACCGCCCACCAAATGCCGCACGCCAGAAAAAATCTTCAAGATATTTTTGGGTTTTTCCGGTCGGTTTGCGCCCTTTTTTATAAAAGTAATATGCGAATGGTACGACAAGGTTCGGATAAGGCAAGAGCTGCGAAACGGGTATTCTGTATGCATTTCTGAAGTAGTCCACCGTGTTTTTAACGGCATCCGCAGCGGCAGGCCAAATATCAATAACTTTTTTTCTGGGGAGTTTAAGAATATCCTTTTTCCGGCATTCCTTGACCAAAAGGATGGAAACGGTCTGCAGCACCACGGAAGCGGGCAGTGTCCCGTAATCGACTGATTCCAATTCGGTTGATAGTTGATCGAATTTCTCTGCAAGGTCGAAGTCGCGCTTCGAATCAAAAGTTTTGGCGACCATTATCTCGAATACGGAAAGCGGCTTGCCGCCGACATTCAGCCGAGTAAATATCTCCGTGGCCACATCGATGGGCGCTTCTTTTATCAGTACCGCGGAAAATTGATATGCATTTATACGGTCCTTGTATCCTTGAATTTTGTCCTGCAACGGCTCGGGATATCCCGAGAGCATCTTAAGCTTTCCATAGAGAAGGTCATGCAGCTTAATGACCTTATGATGGTTGGTGTCTGCTAATGAATTTAATACGATCGGATCGCTCTCTTCAGCCTCAAGGTCGATATGAAAGTCTGAGTAGTCGTCTTCCCGCTCTTCCCGTTTTATCTTGAGACCTTTTAGGCTGGCAAAAAGCGTCGTAAGACGCTGTTGCCCGTCCAACACGTAGTGAATGAAATCACCCTTCGGCGTTTTGGGCAGGTTCAGACCGCCCAGGTTGCGCAAAGCACGAAGTTCCTCCTTGGTTTTCCAGAGAATGAAAGTGCCGATTGGATAACCTTTAACTATACTGTCAAGCAGTTTGGCCGATTTGTCTTTATTCCAAACAAAGTCACGTTGAAACTGCGGAATCTTGATGTTCCCTTTTTCGATGTCGCTCATTAAAGAAGAAAAAGTCAACGATTGCGGCTCGGGCAGGTTCATTTTTTTGTCCTCCTCTTGCCTTTCTGTTTAGCCTTGGGAGCCTCAATCTCACACAGATCTTCAAGCCCGTGGGCGATAGCGATTGAACGGTCTTTTTTACAGGTTTCCCGAACCTGGTCGGGCCATATTGTGTAGGCCAGGTGCGCCCAGTCATAATCGCCATTTTCCAGCTTGTCCCAAACTTTTTTAGTGTCGTTTGCCCATGCTCTCGGTCGGAAGAGATTGTGGAGCGGGGCGGCGTTGATGATGACGCCGTCGTTGAGATTCGGTTTCCAGGGAAGAGCGGCAATGCGAAGCAGCTCTTCGCGGAATTCCTGTAGCTCATTGAGGAACGTGCGAGCCTCGTTAAGTCGGTCGGTCAGGCGGGCTGCGTTGGAGCCGGAGGCTGACTTCAGGTCGTCTTCGATGCGGGCGATCCCGCGCTCCGTCTCGGCGATCTTGGGCTCGACATACTTGTTGACTGCCCCATAGAGCGTCTGGACGCTCAGCCGATGATAATATATCCACAGGGTATAGCCACCGGAAGCAGTGGAAAGCGGCCAGTAAATCGGAGCCTTACGCCGGCTTTTTGAGTAACGCTTAAGATGGTCCTGAAAAAAACCTGTCGGTCTGCGGAAATAGTCCCGTAGTTCGGCGACGCCGAGAATGTCGCAGGCCTCCTGCTCAATCTCGTGGGCCTTGTCCTTCCAGAGCAAATCCAACACTTCACGGACGCGTCGAACGATGTCGTCCCGATGCGGCTGTGCGCCACTGAAACCGGGATCGTCCACCAGGATGCCGTCCCATGAGACGCGTAAAGGGTAGCCGTTGTCGGGTACGATCGGGTTTTTGACCGCGCCTTCCGGCGGCAGGGTGTTCGCGTCCGGCCTTGCACGAAGCCACTCCTCGCTGACGATACAACCCGTATCGGCGGGCAGGCCGTCCGAGCCGACTAGAGTCCCAGGCGGGCAGAGCGGCAGGGGGTCAAAAGGGTCGGATAGCTCCAGAGCTAGCGACGAATCAAGTGCAATACGGACATCCCAGCGGCCGACGCAAATGCCAATACAATATGAGATAGATTCAAATGCAACCCTCGTAAGGTCACTTTCTGTCGCTGAAACCGGCGGTTCTGAATTCTGTTCACTGTCTTCTTGCTCTTCATCAGCATTTGACTCTTCTATCTCTTCTGATGAGATGGACTCCAAGGACGTCGAGTCCACAGCGTAGATACGATCTATCGCTTCATCCCAAGATGTCTGACATGTGCCAACAACCTCGTCGACTTCCGCAGAAAGTTTCACAATTCTGTCCGCAAGGTTAGAAATTGATGATGCTAACACAATTGACGAGAAATAGGAATTAGTCTCATCGACGAGACTTGCTTTCCGACTAAGCGCGTGTATTGCATCGAGAACATTGTCGGCAAGCTTCTTCGACTCGTCCGTATATTTCCATGGAAGGCGTTTTAGAATCCCGGTGTTGAATTCATAGGCATTCGCCTGAATATGAATCAATGACCGTATTAGACGAGAATTTAGCCATCCTATTATGTATGCAGGCAGAACTTTTGACTCGCTTAGGACGGCTGGACCTTTTGTGCCAATAATACATCCAGCAGGTAATGCTCGAATGCTGAAACCTTTTGCACTTCTTTTGGAGTAAGTACCACCTGCTCGTCTGTAGTATCCCGATGCTTGTCTGCTTTGTGCCACCTGACCATTGACTTTCCGGTTTTCCTCCGCCAGTTCTTTTCCATCAGTGGACCATCGAACAAGTAGTGATAGGTCGGAGTAATAGCGCGCGAACTCTCCACCCTTTGCCAGAGGCTCCCAGATTCGGTTTGCGCCGATGCATACCGGCGGTACCTCCCATTTAAGTCGAAGAAACCGATAATCATCAAAAGTTCTGAGACCTTCTCTTGCAGTACCGATGTCCGGCTCAAAAACATTCTTGGTACGCAATATTGCGTGAATCCGTGGAGAAACAGAATAGAGAATCTTTGCTGATGGCAGCGACTTTATATTGGTCCTATCGACAACATACGAGTCTGGTGACTTGAGGTCATCTGGCAAAGCGGCCTTTGCGACGGTGTCCCTCCTGTTGAATGCCATGAACGTTGCAGATTCGTTCTCGGACAGCACATAGGCGCATGCTTCGACGAATGCATCGTCCATCACCCCCAAACCGAGGTCCAGCAGGACCTGGATATACTTGACAACCTCATTGGTCCGCCAGCGGATCAACTTCTTTGTGGTGAGAAAAGCTCGTGATGTGATCGCACCAACGTACCCAAAGGGAGCCAATGCTCTTCCTCTTGTAACGCTGCATGCGTATAAATCAACGTAGGTGTCCGGGTATGCCTCTTTGAAGTAACCAAACACGCTCTTCGGAGATAATCCAAACGGCGGATTCATCAGCACCACATCATAACGTTTACGGCAGATATCAATGAAGGCGAAGCCGCGGGCGGCATCCCCGACGAACAGCCGTCGTCGGGTCGCATGTCCGTTTTCCGCCAGTTCTGCATAATCCTCAAGCGCTTCCAGGATACGGTCCTCCGCCTGCTCCCAAAATCGCTCGTCTGTGACACCTTTTAAATCGAAGCGCAGTTCCTGTTGCTTGGGCCGCGGATCGGCCATGCCGGGGAAGAGAAGCTGCTGCTCAGGCCTGGGGTCTTCCAGCCATTGTTTTTTTGCCACGGTGACGGCTTCTTTGATTTCCTCCTCGATCTTGAGGAGAGACCCTGCTTCTCCGGCGAGTTTCATCTTGTCAAACACCACATCCACGAGCTGCCCCAGCACGCTTGGCTTTAGCCCTGCGGTGAACTCCCGGCGCATGTCCTCCTCTCCGGGCATGGGTTCGGCTGTAACGATGTTGGACTTATTGACCTGCGGCCGCTCGGCGGTCTTGAGGCCAAGCTTCTTCCAAGTACTCTGCGCACGCAGCCAGATGGCCAGCGCGGCGATCTGCACCGCACGGGGGTCGATGTCAATGCCGTGGAGGTTTTGTTCGATGATCAGCTTGGGGACGGCCCGGCGAAGTTCCTCAATGGTTTCAAATTCATCCCGCAGGGTTCCTCCCGTGATTTCGGATTTCGGGCTTTCGGGGTCCTCCCAGGCCTCTTCATAGATACGTTCCAACAGATCGAAGGCGTAAAGAAGGAAGTGCCCGGAGCCGCAAGCCGGGTCCAAGACGCGCAGGTCGCGCGGGTCCTTCTTGGGCCGGTGCTCGAAATAGACCGGCTTCTTGAGCAACTCTTCCTGGGAAAGCTCCGCTTCGTCCTCCGGTTCAGCGTGAGCCTTGTCCCCTGGTGGAAGGAATATCTCATTCGGCCTCCGCACCAGGTAGCAGCACTCCTCCTTGAGGGTGGTAAAGCCTTTGCGCATCTCATACCAGATGCGGCCGATGGTGTTGTCGGTGAGAAACTCCACCACGTACCGCGGGGTGAAGAATTGGTTGCGGACGGCAAGCTCCCTGCTGTTGCGCGGGGCCTGGGACGCATCCCTCATGGCTTTGCGCTCTTCGGGCGGATTGAAATATTGATAGATCCAGCCGATGGTCTCGTCCTCGGTCCAGAGGTGTGTCAGTTCCGCCTTGTTCAGTTCGGCGAGAACGCCTTCCATGCACCGCTCGGAGGGGAAGACGGAGGACTGCGGCGTCATCCGGTCGAACAACACGCCTAGATCAAGGGCGAATTCGTCGAAAAGGCACTCCAGAAAAACTTTGTAGGTATTATAACGCCCTCCGAGGGCTCCGCCGGATATGCGTTCGAACAAGCGGAATCCGTCGGACGCCGTACCTTTGCGCACACATTCGATGACCAGTCCCCGTTCCTCACAAAGCCGCAGGGCGGCCAATCGGTTGAGTATGGTGAAGGAGATCTCCAGGACCATTCGCTCGTAGGCGGCCTTGCGGCGGTCCGACTCTTTTCCTGCAGCGCCGGCGGTATAGTGGTCGAGGAGGTCGCGCAGTCGGCGTGCAGCCGCGGTCTGATCCGGCGACAAGTACGTTAATTCATCGAGCTCCAGCACGGTGCTGTCCGGGTGCAGCCCGAAAACCCCACGGAGTTGGTCGATTACGTCCTCGATCAGCCTGCGTCGGCACGCGGTGACCGTTTTTGCCAGCAGTTTGCGTGTGTCCTTGTCGAAGCTCATTCGCGCCCCTTGATCCGTATCCGCTTGTTCGATTTCAGAAGATCGGCCAGCTTTTCCCGAATGGATGCCAACCACGAATCCAATTCTTCAGATGAGGTGATAACCGTTGACTGCATGAGAGCATCGGCCTCAACGACCTCCTCGTCCTCTGGTTCCGCATCGTCCCCGCTGCCGGGTTCCGGTTCGGGTTCGTCAGGACGTCTGTGTTTGATCTCGGCCTTCAGCTCTTCGATCAACCCCGGCAACGTTCGTTTCCGCACCAGCAGAGTCTGAAGTGACCGCACCGGATCGCTTTTTTCGGCGGTCGCCGGTAGATCGCAGGAAAGCTTGACGGCGACCTCCTCTCGGTCTTCATCGAGCAACTTCATCCAATCCGGCTTCGCCTCCACCCGGTTGAGAGCCCTTTTCAGGTCGTTTTTAAATACGGTCAGTTCATCTGCGTATTGTTTCTCCGTCCGGTCCACGGCTCCGCGGATGACGCCACGCAACTCAGGGAGGCGTTCGTGGAAGCGCTCCGAAGATAGAACTTCATCTGCGGCGATTCTGTCTTCCAGACGCAGCAGGTCGGTTGTGGAACCGGGAAAGAGCTGCTCCAAATCCGCCATTGAATACATAACCGACCGGGCGTTGCGCACGTCCTCCTCAGCTCCGGCCGCCAAGGCATCAAAGACGGCCCTGGCCCAGGTTATTTCATTCGGCAAACTGCACTCGACACCTCCCAGCACGGCACCCGCGCCGCCCGCATCGCCTTTAAGAAGATCGGCGGCATCAGCCAAGAGCCGCCGACAGCAATCTTCACCGGGAAGGCCAAGCAGGCGCAGACGATCCGGCAATGCGCCGAATTTTTCCAAGAGATCGGGAACATTTCGTCGTACGGAACGGCTGATGTGGTCTTCAAGAGGAAGAACCTCGTCGGCGAATAGATTTTCAAGCCGACGAGCGGCCCTGTCCAAGGCTTCGGGAGGAAGTTTTGAGTCCCGTGGTGAGATGCCGATCCGGTTGAAGACGACGGTGCTTTTTACCCCTTCGACCGCTTTCGGCCCTGCCGTACGGACCACCCCCTCCGCCCCGGGTATGTGGAATTCAATATCGCCGGCACGCAAAAGCGCGGCGAAAAGATATCTCACCGTATCTTTTGTCCAACCGTACGGCGGTGCGGAAAAAATGTCCTGCAGATATGAGCCTTGAAGTCTTCCGGAGCCGGACTCGGCGGATTTCGCCTGGAAGATCCGCAGCACCTCAGCCAACACCGGCGCTGAGGTGTCGATACGTGGTGCGCCCCTGCTCTTGGTGACTAAACGCAACGGGTCGAGGTCTCCAGTGATACGGTCCATCCGCTCCACGCCGAGGAATTTCGCAGCAGCGTCCGTTGACGGGCGTACCTTAGCGAGGTGGTAATGCGGGAAGACCTTTTTTGCTGATGAGGAGAGGATGTTGCGGACGGCGGCGTCCATCGTCTTCCCGGCTTCACGGACCGGTGTCGGCTTTCCGCGAAAGATGAAGATGCCGTCCAATATTGTTTTTTCCATGGCGGCGGCGACCAACTCTCGGTTGCGCTCCGCCGCTCGTCTTTCTGAACGCAGGTATTGGGCGACGACATGATCGGCACTCCGTTCGTCCACATCGCCGAGTACCTTCTCCGACCGCACGATTTCAGGCAGCAGATCCTCTACCGTGTCGTCGTTTCTCACCAGCAGTACAACTGTGTTTTTAAGTTCCACCTGGGCGTTTGTGGACACCAGGAATTCGTTCCGCTTACCGTCCCATAGGGCTGGTTCGACGAACTCCAAGCGGAGCTCCATATCCTCGGAACCACCGATGACAGGCGTTTTGCCTAGTTTCACCGATGATTTGACGTCCTTGATGTTTTCCAATCTGGCTGCGGGTTGAACCCGAAACATCGCATGGTCTGCGGTGCCTTGCTTGAGGACCTCGATTCTCGCCCTGGCACATTCACCCGACGTAGGGGCATAGCCGTTGCGTTTGTCGCGCATCGGCTTGACGGCATCGCTCAGGAACACGTACCCGCCTGCCTGCGGGTCCTCGATGAGGCCGCATTCTTTCTCGGCGGTCAGTTTGCGCAGGGCTTCCCGCACATGGTCGAGAAGGGGTGGCGAACCGAAATCCCTATAGAGCAGTGCGGCGATGTTCTCTGCCGTGCACGGGAAGGTCTCCACAGGCTGAAGAGCGGAAACCGCCTTGGCGACACGTACCTCCAGGGAATCCGCTCCGAAAACCCTAATCGTTTTTTCCACGCAGCCGATGACATGGGGCAGCACCTTGGCGATGTCAGCCCGCAGGGTGTCGTAGAAGTCGTCCACGCAGGCCAGCACCCCGATCTCTCTGTCCGCCATTTTTTCCGCATCCACTCCGAGTACACGACTCTTGTCAACCAGCACATCCTGAATGACTCGGATCGCCGAGCGCAGGCCGATACCGCCGGTGGAGCGGGCGAGGATCCGGATAAGTTCCAAGAGCAAATCAAAATGCTGAGGTAGGAACGGGTAAAGACGAACAAAGGTGTCTTTTTCAGGATCTCCCTTGAACAATGAAGTCCCGCTAAGACGGGTATGCGTGACCATGGACTGGCCGTGATCTTGGAATAAAATTGCAAGTCGGTTTTCCCCTTCCGCGGATTTGTTCAACAGTCGGCGGTGGGTGATCTCCCGGATGTCGCTGGCATCCAGGTGGATGGAAATGGGGAAGCGGTCGCGTAGCTTGTTTAATTCTTCCGAGTTGTGTGCGGCTTTTTCGACGATTTCACTTAAGGTCTGCTGCCCGGTGGCGGCTATCCAAACTTTGCCCTTACCGAGTTCCTTGAGGTTCCGCGCGAGTCCGTCGAAGTTGAGGATCAGCTCACCTCTGGGGGCGACATATTGCCCGGCTTCGTCGATCAGAAAAAGGATATTGTCATGGCCTGTCTTCCACCTGCAAACATCGATCATCTGTTGGGCAAGATCCCTGACGGTTCTAACGACCTCCAGCTTAAGCCAATCCCTGAAGGCTTGGCTTGACGGAAACAATTCCCGAGCCGTCTCGGGGGCGATACGGCCTGCATTTCTCGGCGCAATCAGTGTGTCGTTGTGAATTTCATCCCAATGTACTTCATAAGTTTCTCGGTGCTTTTTTTTGAATTTTTCATACTTTCCGGTTTCTATCAGCCTGAGCTCAAATGCGGCGATTTGCTTTATTTTCGAGATTCCCGCCCACTGAAGCGTCTTCCAGTAAAGCACGTTGGAAACGGTCTCTGCAGCGCTTTCAGCCAGTTGTTCCGCGGCGAGATCGAGAAGCACGACAGCTGTCGGGTGTCTTTTGGAAATCGTTCGGAGAGCCGCCGGTATTTCGTTTCGCGGAAACCTGTCACACAGGAGATCGAGAAAAAGATTCCCATCCACCTTCCTGTTCGGATCAAGGGCAGCCCCGAGATACTTGGTAAACGAGCTTTTACCGCTGCCGTAGAAGCCGGATACCCAGATGCCGACCTGGGTCACTTGTCCACCGCGCACGCCTTCACCGAAAACGTCGAGAAATTTTCGGAAACAGGACTCTATGTTGTCCGTAATTTCGTATTCGCCAACTTCCCGTGAAAGACGGTCATCTTCCTGCGCGTAATAGTCGATAACTTTCTCGATGGTCCGGTCGATCGGCTTTCTGAAAAGGAGACGAATTTGGTCTTTCATCGGATTCCTCCAATAATGGGCGAACGGTAGTTGGGATCAACCGGACAAAAACCCAGAAACTTCAACCCGAATGCACCCGATTGTACTCCGGGGTAGAATATCACCGTAGGAATCTTGACCTTGCCGTGCAGCCTGCTTTCGATGATCCGCGTTCGGAAATAGGGAAAAAGCAACTCCGCCTCAGTGATCAAAATCACTGTGTCTTTCGGTGCGGACTCGACGAATTCGGCTATACGGTTGATTAGTGAGTTCCCTTGACGGAGAGCATCCCGGACGGCTTCGTTGATTCGGCCTGCGTCGGCATCCGCTTCGAGCTCCAGCCAGATTTCCCATCTGCCGGATTTGTCTACGGTGTCCCACAGGACGTCTGCCATGGACAAGCGCAGGACTTCAAAGCCCGCCTCTCTAAATTTTGACGTCCATCGCGGCAGTCGCTTCTTTAGGTCGAGCATCAATCTCGGCGGGTAGGCAAAATAGAACAGTGGATCGCTTTTTGCCGGGTCAAGGGTCTCCGGATCACGAATTTTGTCGATCAGTTCATTGAATGCGTTATCAAGCGAGTACATCGATCAGTTCCTTGACTGATTTGACGGTCCATGTAAAGTGAACAACAGCCCCCGCCCTCTGTACAATCACTCCTCGGTTCTCACCGATCCTATCCAATCTTTCAAGAACCTCTGGAGCTTTCATTCCGAAAAGAGCCCAGTCGGAATGCGAACAGAGCGATGAGTCTGTGACACCCGATTCATGAAGCTCCCTGGCAAGCACAGCGGAACCTTCGTCGGACATGTGGTAATTAAAAATCTCTCTGCGGCCGCGTTTGATTCCACGAAGAAACCCGATGTCGCGCAGAAGCCCAAGAACACATCGGGCGATTCGCACAGAGACGTTTTCCGACCATTGGTTGTTCAAACGTCCATCGTAATGTGCCTCGGAAAGGAATGAAAGCATAGTATCTGTTCCCATAATATTCCTTCCGCGTCTGACGGCGGGCCAGTATTCACGAATGGTAAAGTCGTAAATCAGTGGGTCCTGCCTGGCTGTGAACACAAACAGCATCTCGGTGAAGGTACGCCCCGGCAATCCGGAGGCAATAATTTGTTGAAGAATGCGTGCCGGTTTGTCGGTCGGCCTCAGATAGCGGTACGCAAAAACTCTTCTAACCACATCGCGGGTCCTGTATGCGGTCGCATTGCCAAGCAGCCCTTCTTCCTGGACCCGGCGCGCAAACTCATCAAGAGATTCGTTTGGCGACCAGTGTTCGAGAAGACGTCTCGTCTCGTCAACCATACCGGCGCCCTTACTTATAGCCGTCGTGTATTGTCGTTGCGTATCTTTTTTCATGTTCTCAGCCTATCGCCGATTCCGGTTTGTTCAGCGGCGAAATAGGGAAATGCCTGTTTCCCCTGCCTGAAAGCATTGCGGTAAACTGATGCGACTGCAACCAATCCCTCAAGCGTCGTTGCATCCGAAGCCGCACCGATCCGTTTCGGACCGGCGTCGGCTTTCAACCCCATATCGTTGCAATGCGGCGCAAGCATCTCTATGAGAGTATCCTGTTGGCTAAGGCATGATCTGAAGCGCTTGAAGAAATCATCGTCCTCCGACGGCGCGGTCTTATGAATCTCCACCTCCAAAGATTCGGGGAGTCTGAAAAGGTGGTAAACACCAACCCGACCGACGGTCCTGTCGTGTATCTCGCAGGCGGCCCTTCCGGCGGCATGCACAGCCGCGTGGACGAAGGTGCGCGGATAGAGGCGTTCAAGAAAACGCAGCCCTGTTTCATTCATAAATTCGGTTTTCCACCAGGCGGGATTTGAGGATTCACCCAAGGCCGAAATCAAAGCTCTGAGGCGGACCGCAAGAAGATGCGGAGGAATATATTTTTCGGTATTATTTCTCATTTTTGTCCGCCTTGATTGCGGTTTTCTTTATTGTCATCGGCCCCGCCCGTCTTTACCCACTCGTCCACCTCTTCTTTGCGGAATTTCCAGAGACGACCCATCCGATGCCCCGGCATCTTCTTTTCGGCAATCCACTTATAAACCGTATCACGCTTTATGCCGAGATAGGCCCCGATCTCATCTACGGACAGCCATCGGTCTTCCATCATTGACTCCAGTCACTAAGGGAAATGTTTCAGTTTTACCACTTAAAAAACAGTTGACGAACCAGCCTGTATGGTACGAACCGTATTAGGCCACATCCGTTTCAACCATGATAAACTGGGTTAAATTATTATAAAGTAGGTCTTTTGTCAATGAATTTGACATTACATGTCCGCAATCATCGAGCAAAAAGATGCAATCATGGAGGACATACACTAATTTATTGGACTTCCGTGAGTGAACGGGGTCAAATCTTGACGGGCTGTTGCCCAAACCCAAAGATCAGACGAAATAGCATATAACTCATCAAAAGAGAGCATTCGGTTATAATGATTTCAACAGTTTAAACATTAGCAAAATATGGCAATTCATAAAAAGTGTGAGAAATCGATTTGGGCAACAGCCCGTTGATCAGTGATTAGTGTAAATTATCATTCGATATCAAGATTTTGTTGACCACGTTTGCCTAGTTTCATCCGTTAATTGGAGGTCACAAATTGTGACCTCCAACCAAACTTTCTGATCTTCAAAATGTGACCTTTGGGACTTCCGGGAGCCCCAAAAAGATAAAGCCCTTCTTCGCATTCTTGAGCAAAGAAGGGCTTTTATTATTTTTAGAGCCATGGGGCACCTTGGGTAAGATGTTTAGATCGCACCGTGCCGGGAATTTAATGCCTGACCTTAAATGAAATGGTTAAAAAAATCAATAGTTAGTTCTGGTCACTTGTCATTTGTCACTGGTCACTGGATTCTGGTCACTTGTCAGTTGTCACTGGTAATTTGTCAGTTGTCACTGGTCACTTGTCGTTTGTCACTGGTCACTGGTCATTTGTCAGTTGTCACTTGTCGTTTGTCACTGGTCACTTGTCAGTTGTCACTGGTAATTTGTCACTGGTCATTTGTCAGTTGTCACTGGATTCTGGATTCTGCCGTCTACGCAGTGCTTCGCCGTGCCAAGGGATACTAGATGCGGGTGTAGCGCCTGTGGTGCTGGTGGAGGAGCGCCCTGTGGTGCTGGTGGAGGAGCGTCCATCAAGGGAGGGATTGAAGAGCGTCCAACGATGGACTTGAGGAGCGCCCCGCAACTACCTGGGGCTTGAGGAGCGCCCCGCAAGTACTTGGGGCTTGAGGAGTGGCTCGATGAGCCTTGATGAGCCCAGTTGCATAATCTAATTATTATGATTACAGACAAACTCATCATAGAAACTGATCGTTTTGAGATGTCCTGTAAAACCCCCAGAATATCAGATGAGCAGAAAACCTTAAATATGTCTGACTCTTTTCATGTTCTCAAGGGCCGATGTGGCCGCGATCGATCTGGCAGATAAAGGTTGATAATGAGCTCAAGAATATTTTATACGACGATCAAGACCACTTATCATTTTCAAAGACAAACGGTGAGATGTCCGAAAAGCTTGAGATGGGTATCTTTAAATATGTGCTAATGTGAAATCACTATCATCTTTAAGGCGAATTCTGTGATGCTTATTGATACGCATGTACACCTTGATCAGATCAAATCGGTCGAGCGGATCATTCAAACTGCCCTGGAGGCCGAGGTTAGGGTTATCATTGCGGTAGGCATGAACAATGCCTCCAACAACAGGATCTTGGAACTTGCAGATCAATTCGCCGGTATGGTTTATCCAGCCGTCGGTTATCATCCCTGGTCAATCGAAGCGGAAGAGGTCGAAAAGACAATAAGGTTTATTGAGAGCAAGCTAGATAACAGTGTCGCTCTTGGAGAAGTTGGGTTGGACTATAAAGTCAAAGTCAAAAAACCCTTGCAGCGTGGGGTGTTTGAAAGATTGCTGCAATTGGCCAAAGAGAAGAAGAAACCGGTCATCGTCCATTCGCGTTTATCTCATAGCAGGACACACCAGATGGTTGCGGAATCAGGGGTTGAGAAAGCTGTTTTTCACTGGTACAGCGGCGCTTTGGATGTCTTGGATCGCATCCTTGCCGATGGGTTTTGGGTTTCGGCCACGCCGGCCCTGGCATACAGTCCCCCCCACCGGGCTGCCATTACCAGGGCTCCGTTGGAAAGAATTTTGATTGAAACCGACGCACCGGTGAAATATGGGAATAAAGTTTCGGAGCCTGCCGATCTCAGAGTTACCCTTCGGGAACTCAGCCATCTGAAAAACGTATCCGAAAACAAACTGGCATCGGTTACCACGGAGAATGCCAGAAGATTTTTCGGTATTTAGTTAAAAGGTTCTATGATTTAGATGACCATCCATCGACAGTGTCGTGGAAAACATTCGTGCAGAGCATGCACAAATCATTTAAAAAATAGCCTGCAGATATTTGCATCAAAGTGAAAATATCATCCATCTCAAAAACCTTTAATATGTCTGACGCCTGAAAGGTCAAGAATGGGAGTGAGATTTCGGGTGCAGGCTGAAGACGTCGCGGAGTTGGTCGGTGACGTCCTTGGTCAATCTCCGTCTGCATGCAGGGCAGTTTTGCTGAGCAAATTAGGTGTGCATTTATCAAAGGCTATGTATCATTCTGAATCTTCTTCCAGGATCGTTTTAAGCATAGCCGGTAATGGAGGCAAATCTACATGCACCGTATCCCATATAACTGCGTCGCTGGCTCTGAAATACTCGTGGACAACGAAATTGCGCATACTACGCATCTCGTACCACCTAAAAGCTGCATGAAAACATTTGAAAAGGAACATGTTTTTTATAATAATAGTTAGTTAACGCCAATGCCGAGGTGGTTCCGGACGCATTTTATTGCAGTGTATCGACTCCCCTAAATTTTTCAAAATTTTTCACCCTTCAGGATCACCGCTTTCACCGCATCTGCTTTGTTGCAGGGCATTCGCGGTAAATTACTACAGCTTCACGCCCTGCGCCTTGCAGCTGTGGCGAAATCGCTAATTGCAGATTTTAGGTGATAGGGAACTTCAGGGTGCTTCCGACAAATATCTTCTGGAACATGAACAGCGGCTTCTCCAATGACAATCAGGTTTCGGACCACTGCATCCACGGTTTTCCGATCCTCAGTGAAGGTCTTGAATTCCATTCCTCGTGTATATTCTTGAACAGCGCTGACGGCATCCAATATGTCTTGAATGCGAAACTTCCAATCTCTATGCGGCACGAACGGCCTCCTTGATTATTCTGTCTTTCAGGGCTTTGTGCAGAGCGTCGGGGGTCGTCAGATCTACGGGTCTGCCAAGGATTTCCGACAATCGCCGCTGCAATCTGGTTAGGCCGAACAGACCTACGCGGGTCTCGGGCTGGAATTCCACCAGGATGTCCACATCGCTTCCGAGCTTGTCCTCTCCGCGAACAACGGAACCGAACAGATATAGCGCCTTCACATGATGGTCCTTAAGTACTGCATGGTTCTCCTGCAGAAGGGCCGCGGTTTCCTTTGATTTCATCATTGTTCTCCTTTATGAACCCTTTCCCCGGGCTATCTTGATCCGCGAATATAAGATATTAAAAACATTATTGAAAACCTATCAAAAAAAATTATGAACATCAAGGGAAATAAAACGGTTGAAAGACCACAAAATCTCACTCTTTCCCGGGGAAGCAAGGGCCTATGTTATGGGGGTGCATGAACCGTGGTGTCAAAAGGGGTTAGGACTTCCGAGACGCCGCTTAAATTACAAGTTTCTATCTCAACCACTAGATTTGTTAGTCAGTAACACCGGCTTAGCCGGTGGCGTGATTAGCCCTATAAGGGCATTGTGAACTTTCGGGACATCCTATTATAAGTTTCTTTCTTAACCAGAATAACTCCGGGACGTACATAAGTTTATAAGGACAGTTTTGTAGAGTGAGCGGAGCCCACCAGGCAAACTTATCCTAGTTTCCCTCATGGAGCTTTTTGCAGAAAAAGTCCCGGCACGCGCCCGGCCTTTTATCGTATAT
>JACNIG010000094.1 GCA_014383215.1 Candidatus Desulfatibia vada
CAAGGAATGCTGTAAAATTTAAGGCCGGGAAGAAACTCAAAGACGCTGTTTAAATGATAAATATAAAGGGCGGTTTATTTGACATTACTACGCCATATGGATCGCCCTGTTTTTAATGAACTGTATTAGTTTTCGGAAAAATTCAGCAACAAGTGGTGATATTATGTTAGGCCTGGAATGTTGTTACTTTTAGGTGTTCCGGGAAGTGATTGGCAAACCAAATCTTCTGTTTTCTGGAATGCACGATGCAGGCAAGACATCTTCAATCGCAGTCCTTCAAAAAAATACTACATCTTGTATTTCCTTTTTCCATAAACAGGGGCAAATCAAACTATTGATATTAATCATCATTTCTTTCGCATTGCTTAATTTGATTCCGTATTTTATGCTAAACAATCAAACCTTGCTTTCTTGTTAGGCTTGATGTATGCATTTATTTCTTACCGTCCTTCGTTTATTTCTTTTTATTGTACTATAGAGGTATAAACGCCATTCACTTAGAAAGCTATCCAGCAGACTGACAGAAGGAGTTCTATCATGAGAAGTTTCCAGAATATCCAAAATAAAAAAATGTTGCTTTTCGCTATAATGTTATTATTTCCATTTTTCATTTTATCATGTCAGACAACAGGCGGAAAATCTATAAATAGCATGATTAAGGATTCTGCCGATTCTGTTGGCAAGATGTTAAAAGAATCTACCCAAAAAATGGGAAAGGCTCTCAGTAAAGAAGACTCTTATAACCTCTTTTATGACCAAGGAGACCACCTTGAGGAGCTTATTAAAGCAGATAAATTTGAGGAAGCAGCAGATCTATATGTTTCCCATAAGGTATTTTTTCAGAAGAAAATAGAAAAATATCAGGGTAAATTAAAATTAGTAGCAGATAAATTAAATGCTGACGAAAATCCTCAAATCAAAGAAGCTATTCAACAAATTGAAAATATTGTATGGCCCACCCCTTATTCTCAATGGGTAGCTATAAAGGACAAAATTAATGATTCTACAAAGTTGTTAGAACTATATGATTCCCAACCAATGTTATTGGAATCAAATTATAGATCTCCTTTTGCTAACATTTTAGAAACAAAACTCAATGAATTAACAAATAATATCACAGAAGATTCTTCCACCCAGTTTTTATCTTTCAATCATTTTTCCGATAGTTCATTTTATGAACTTTATCCAATTACAGTTTTGAACTTGGAATTTTCACTTATTCGAGACCAAATTAAATCCGCCAATGCTCACCAAATAAAACAATTTATATCAAATTATCCAAAAGGGAAAGTCCTGTCTTATAGCCACTTTGAAGAAATTAGTAATTTTTATATAGAATCTTGTCTGCGAGAAAAAAAAGAAATAGGGCCACTTAACCTACAAAGCATTTTAACCACCATTAAAGACGCGCAAGAAGAAGGTTTTGAACCCACCAAGATACCTAATTTAAAAATTGGTTTTGCTGAGGCAACGAGTAAAACCGATATGACCGAAGGTCAAAACGAGTTCCCTTATCACATAGAAATCGATATTCCTTTCCAGACAATAGAAGTAAACCTTAATGACGTATTATCAAAGGATAATCCGGATTCTCTTGACTACCTAATAGTAATTGATGTGGCTGTTGCAAGGGCAGATGGAACAGTTATCCATCGTGATAAAGTAAGCTCTAAATATGTGGCTGATACGAGGCGTGATCCCAACCCGGAATATGAAATTGCAAGATTTAATGTTACTCAAGCGCAAAACAATTTGGCTAACGCCCAGCGGCAAAGTTCTTCCAATAATCCTTATGCTTCACCGATGGTCAACTTAATGGGTTCAATTATAAAAGGAGCGGCTGTCATTACACATAAAAACAATTACAATAACGCGATGGCAATATTAAATAGCACACCCCAATTTATAGAAAAGCCAATATATCAGACATATGAATTTAGCAAATTACAAATTGACATTACAAAAAATCTGTTAGCCAATTATTATATCATTGATTTTAAAAAGAATATTTTCTTTAAATCATCTTTTAAAATTAATAAAAAACAGTCGTTCAACTTAGCTCTCAATGTAAATAATGAAGATACTCGCAGAGAAGAAATTCGTGGTTACACAAATTCTGAAAATGAGGTGTCTAAATGGGAAAAAGAACCTGTCTCAATTAGCCTTTCAAATGTTATCGATCATTATTTAGCCAATATTGAAAAGGTTAAAAAACTACCCAGACTTCCTGCCCTTCGTGAAGAGATATCAAAATCTAAAAATCTGGCTATGGCTCAATTCATGGTTAATATCGAGGGAGAAGCCAAATATACATATGGTGATGATATGAGTTTGGTTCACGCGCGTAAATTTTGCAAAGACCTTGCTATACGCAATGCCTTAGAGAATTATTATACATTTCTAATGTCAGAGACAAAGGCAGAAAACTTTCAGATTGAAAGTGATAAAATATGGTCGTTAGCTGCTGGTTATGTGAGGGATATTAAAGAAGAAGAAAAAAAAGAGGAAGGACGGGCCATATATTATAGAATATCAGGATATGTCGATAAAGCAGAAATTGAGAAGTTACTTAAAGAAAAAGTGGGAATACAGAAACCGTAAACTAAAATCAGAACTTGATTTAAGCCTCAAGGGGTATAAAGAAAAGAGCACATAGTCTAAAGGGGTGGGGTTAAAACTCCGCCCTTATTTTATGTCGGAATCCATATTTTGTAGAAATTCTATGTTGACCCGATACATGATTCCTGCCTTTCACTGTCACAATGTCAATCCTAAAAATACATTGATTTTGTTACCGAATCTTGTATAAGCTCTATTGATTCCCAGGAAAAAATTTAGGCAAGGCATCATGCATTAAAAGATCATTAGAAAATGATGCAGCCGTATAATATATATGTTCGAGGAAAGGGAAAATATAATGATAGAGACAAGACGCCTGACGACTCTAATGGTTTCGACGTTCATTGCCATTACGGTATTTTGGATTGTGTCGTATTGGGCCATCTCAAACTACTTCGGCAGACCCTCAAATGCCTCAGACGTTGGCCAGTTGTTTGGTGCCATAGGGGCTCTTTTTTCGGGATGGGCATTCTGTGGAGTTCTGTGGGCCATTCTTCTCCAGCGCAATGCCATCGAAATCCAACGGGAAGACTTGAAGGCTACCATAGCGGAAATGAAACAGAGCAGAGAAGCACAGGAGGAGTCCGCAGAAAACCTACGTGCACAAGTAGAAGCAATGCGGCTTCAGAGTCGAGTTCAAGCACTCAATACGATGATCAATGTGCCTCTTCAAATTAAAGGCAATACATTCCTCAGAGGCTTTTCCGACAAAAGTGAACCTTTGCGAGATGGGTTTCAGAAGAACTTGGAAGAATTGATCAATTTGGAGCAAGAACTCAGGTTAGGGAAAGAATACACCTCGAACAAGGCTAATGCAACCGACACAAAAAAACGCGCGGTTGATTAGCAACGTTAAATCAATGCACGATAGCCTTCTACCACAAGATAGCACCCAAAATATTTGCGATTGCCAAAAGTAATCTGCAATGATATTGATTCTTTAGTGCCAATCAATACAGGCAAGGAATCTGAACTTTTTGCAGGTATCTAAAGTCTGAGATCAATGATATAAAAACTCCAAGTCATTAACATTATGAAGGAGGTATGCGATGGCAAATTTCTTGTTCACACTTGGCAAAGGCGATGTGGAAGCAGCTACTCGATGTTTCCAGTTTGCAAATGTGGCTCACTCAAAAGGACATGTGGTAAACATTTTCTTTTACGAAGACGGCGTTTTGTGGGCAAACTCCACCCGTGATTTTACAGTCAAAACCCGAACCGGCGATTGCCCTGATAACTATTTACCGTATTTAGTCGAAAATGATGTGCCTATCGGAGTCTGAATCCCCTGTGCAAATGCTCGTCAGGTTGACGAGGCCAAGTTCTTTCCAAACATGGTGTTGGACGGGGCGCCGCACTTGATAGATTTGGCTGCTGATGCAAAAGTTTTTAATTTGTAATTTTAGTTGAAGTTTGACTTAGATGTCTTTGTATATAAAGGAATAAAACTATGGCTGTTCAACTTGCTCCCGAAGACACTAAACGAATAAGGGATGGCATCCGGGAAAAATATAACAAAGTTGCCATCAAGCCGGATGGTCTTTTCAGTTACCCAACGGGTCGAGCCGGGCTTGAGATTTTGGGTTATGATCCGAGTGTCTTAAATTCTCTCCCGAACGAGGTAAGTGCTTCTTACTGCGGTGTTGGTAACCCTTTTTCGTTGGGAGAGATTAATGAGGGTGAAGCGGTTTTGGATATCGGCTGTGGTGCTGGCGTAGATGTAGTTTTTGCGGCAAAGAAGGTCGGCACCAGTGGAAATGTTGTAGGAGCCGAACTGGTTTCCGAGATGCTTGACCGAGGTAAGAATAACATCCAGATGACGGATTTGCAGAATGTTTCCCTTGTTGAGGAGTCGGGTGAGAAACTAAGTTTTCCCGACGAGAGTTTCGACGTTGTAATATCAAATGGTGTATTTAACCTGATTCCAGACAAAGAAAGGGCTGTCGCAGAAGCTTTCCGTTTACTTAAACCTGGTGGGCGATTCATGATCGCAGATCAGGTCTTAATTGGCGAACTTGAAAAAGACTTAAAATCGAGGATCGATACTTGGTTTCAGTGAGAGGGCGGCGCTGTACCAGGGGAGGATTTCCTGGCAATACTTCAAGAAGCTGGATTTAAGGATGCTGAGATGGTGGCTGAAACTGGCTTTAACAGCTCGCCAAAAACAAAAGGTGTGCTCATCCGTGCAAAAAAGCCGATAGAATTAGATCGAAAGATGATTAAACCTGTAAAGGATTCGCCACCTATTTCCTCAAAATCCAGAGAAGAAGTGAGAAGCAAGGAGGCAACAATGGAAGATGTGTTAAAAAAAGCCTATGAGTTAGGTGCTGAAAAGGCCAAAATAATAGGCACAGAAACAATAGTAGTTGAAGAATGGGTCAGATGGAAGTGTTTATATGGTTGTCCGCTTTATGGTAAGGATGCCTACCATCCACCATGTGCCCCAGACGCCGAAAGTATGGAAAAAGTTCTCAAGGAATACAGCAAGGCTATACTTCTTAACGGCCCCAAGGGGAAGGCAATTACAAAGACGGCAGTGAGGCTTGAGGGAGAAGCTTACAACATGGGTTATTATAAGGCATTTGCATTAACAGCCCTTTCATCAAATTCCGCAAATTCATCAAATGCTGGGGCCACGTGACCTTCCGGTGAGGAAGAGACCCAGTGTGGGCCTCAAGGATCAGAAGAGAAAAAAGTAGGGATCAGACCGATGATGGAAGCCTGTGGTATCGATGTCTTCAAAACAGCAAGAAATAATGGATTTGAAGTTGACACCAGGAAAGAAACTTTCGGAAGGTGGAACTACTTTGCAATGGTTTTGGTTGAATGATCTTATTACCTAAGATTTGAGCTTAGATTTTTTTAATCAATGATAAGGGTATGGATGGTTGTACCCAAAACAGCTGGTCAGGACTTAACCAGAAGATTCCATATATTGCGCTCCGGCCTTTGAAACCAACATGCAAGATGTCTGCCTTGAGCCAATCAAAAATCAAGCCCTAAAATTTGATTGATTGGGGTTCCGAATCTGCTATTGACCCAATAAATCCCCTGGTGTACATTCGGCAAGATACTTCAGGTTTCAAAAAACATGATTTCCATGATATATTATTCTCTTATCATCAAAGGTCTGTGTGCGACTGTGATCTATCGGAGATAACACAGGTTGAAAGGTTATGGTTTAGGTGAATTTTAAGCAAGTTCTGCACGAACGTTCCCAAAGATGGAATCATGAAACTATTCCAACAGGGCCAAACACACCGGAAAGGTACCAGTTATTATGCAATTGATTGAATGGGAAGTAAATGAGGATGGTTA
>JACNIG010000402.1:0-1477 GCA_014383215.1 Candidatus Desulfatibia vada
TAATTTGTGGGCTGTTCCCTTCGGCCTCTTGTGGTCTTAATGCGCCAATAAATTTGGGTAAAAAGAGCGTTCTGATTATAGAAGGCGAAATACATCCTTCTATTGGTTTGTCATCCATGAAAAATGAGGGACATCCTTAACAGATTAAGTTTAGCACGCTTTGAGAAAACAAGGGGGTCAGGTAACAGTTAAATGATCTTCGCATTGAACGGCAAAAAATATTTTTCACGAAACTTGACGTAATCAAATAAAATTGTACCAAAATGCCAAATGGATCATAGATCCGGTATGGTTTTAAGATACGCTTCCAGTCGATCCATCCCCTCGGCTATATTTTCCAGGGAGGTTGCATAGGAAAATCTAAGATAGCCTTCACCGTTTTCTCCAAAATCGATGCCGGGCGCCACCCCCACATGGGCTTTTTCCAGGATATCAAAGGCCAGTTTATATGAATCTTTTGATTTGTGCTTGGCATTGGCAAAGACATAAAAAGCGCCCGTGGGTTCCACGGTAATTCCCAGGCCCATGGCCTTTAGCCGCTGCACCACGTATTTTCGGCGCTCATTATAGATTTTCTTCATATTGGCAATATCGTCATGGGCTTCCTTTAAGGCGGCAATGCCGGCCATCTGCACCATGGCGTTGGCGGAAATAAAGAAGTTTTGCTGGACTTTTTGGATGGGCCGAATAAAGTGCCTGGGAGCAATCATGTATCCAAGCCTTAAGCCTGTCATGGCATAGAGCTTGGAGAAGCCGTTAAAAACAAAGGCCTTGTCTGTAAATTCAAGGATAGAGTGTTCTTTGCCTTCGTAAACCAGGCCGTGATATATTTCATCCGAGATGATGTACGGCAAGCCTGATTGTAAGGCCAGGTCGGCAATGGCCTGCATGCGGTTTGCCGACAACAGGTTGCCGGTCGGATTAGACGGGGAATTGATAAATATGCCTTTGGTTTTGGGCGTTATTTTCTCTTTAATAGCTTCAGGCCGGTATTGAAAACCGTCTTCCTCATAGACAGGCACGGTCACGGGCCGGCCCTGTACAAACTTAATGAAATTGGGATAGCAGGCATAATGAGGGTCGGATATTATGACCTGGTCCCCTTTTTCCAACAGCGCAGCAAACATAACGAACATGGCCGGAGAAGTCCCCGACGATATCACCACCCGGTCAGGATCCACTGAAACATTGTATGAGTCAAAATAATGTTCACATATGGCTTGGCGCAGTTCTAGAATGCCCAGGCTGTGGGTATAATGAGTATGGCCGTCGTTTAAAGCCTGACAAGCAGCGTCCTTGATGCACTGGGGCGTATCAAAGTCTGGCTCTCCCACTTCCATATGAATGATATGGATGCCTTGGCGTTCCATCTCATGGGCTCTTTCAAGAACATCCATGACAATAAAGGGGGTCATTTCCTGCGTTCGTTTTGAAATCATTTCTCTACCCTTCTTAACCCCGGCTTCGGCGGGAACTA
>JACNIG010000402.1:1850-5920 GCA_014383215.1 Candidatus Desulfatibia vada
GCTGCGCTACGACCCGCAATCCGCAACTTGATTTTTATACCACTTTGTTGAGCGGATATTCAATAATGCCTTCAGCGCCGTTTTTCAGCAGTTCAGGAATAAGATCCCTGACGACATTTGACTCTACCACGGTTTCGATTGCAAACCAGTTTGAGTCATAAAGCGGGGCAACCGTAGGAGCATTAAGGCTCGGCAGCAACGACACGATCTGTTGCAGGCGCTTTTCAGGAACATTCATTTTCAGGCCGACCAGTTTTTCAGCCAGAAGCGCGCCCTTAAGCAAAAGAGCAATCTGTTCTAGCTTGGCTTTTTTTGCAGGATTTTCCCAGGCAGCGTGGTTGGCAATCAGCTGGGTATTGGTCTGCATCAATTCATGGACAATTCTCAACCCATGGGCCCTAATAGTGCTTTCGGTTTCCGTAACTTCCACGATGGCATCTGCAAGGCCGGAGACAACCTTGGCTTCGGTGGCCCCCCACGAGAACTCAACAACAACGTTAATCTTGCGTTTGGCAAAGTACTCTTTCGTAAATTCTACCAGCTCCGTGGATATCTTTTTTCCTTCCAGATCCTTAAGCTTTTTGATGGGCGAATCGTAGGTAACCGCCAGGACCCAGCGGGCCGGTCGTGCGCTGACCTTGGAATAGACAAGATCGGTTACCACGTGTACATTGGATTTGTTTTCCGCGATCCAGTCCTTGCCGGTCAGACCGGCATCCAGGGCGCCGTTCTCTACATGACAGGACATCTCTTGGGCTCTGCAGATGGCGCATTCAATAGTTTCGTCGTTGATTTCCGGGAAATAGCTTCTGCCGTTGACGTTAATTTTCCATCCGCTGCGCCGGAACAGATCAATGGTTGCATTTTGCAGACTTCCTTTGGGAATTCCCAGTTTTAACAGCTTTGTCATTTTTTATATACCTCCTCGGGGTCAAAGACCGGCTTGGCGGTGATTTTGACAGCTCCATTTTCGATCTGTTTAAAAAAACAGCTTTTGTATCCGGTGTGACAGGCCGCACCACCAAGCTGTTCAACTTTAAGCAAAACAGTATCATCATCACAGTCAACCCTGATTTCTTTGACAAGTTGCAGGTTTCCCGATGTTTCGCCTTTGACCCATAATGTCTGCCGGCTGCGGCTGTAATAAGTGGCCTGACCGCTGGAGAGCGTCGCGCGCCAGGCTTCTTCATTCATAAAGGCCAGCATTAATACCTCGCCGGTTTGATAATCCTGGACCACAGCAGGTACCAGGCCGCCGATTTTGTTAAAATCAAGCTTGATCATATGGCACGCCTTTTGTTAAATATCAGCCCTATGGTTTATGTGACGTTAGAGCAAATTAAAACTAATTTAAATAGCGAGAATTCGGAGCAAAGTCAAATTCTTTTTACCTTGTCTGCATGAAAAATGCACTAACCGGATGCAGGATGATCACCTTGCGTAAACGAACGATATTTGTTAGCATGCAAACCTTGATGCGTCGTAAAAAGTCACGAATTCAACAATAGATGGCTAAGTAAAAAGGTTCATATACAAGGCGTAGTATTTTTTCAGGAACGAGGCCATACACGTAGTATGCCGAGTGTCTGAAAAAATACTACAACGCAGTAGATGGGACTTTTTACGACGCCATCAAAGTTCGGGATAGTGGGGTTTTGGTTATGCCTAAGCGCAAAAGTACCGCGAAGATATTAAAAAAGCGCGCCAAAAAGACAAAGGGGGGCTTTTTAGCGAAAATTATCCGATGGACTTGCTGGTCGTTTGTCCTGCTGGTTATTTGCGCCTTTCTTGCCGGGGCCGGGACCTATTTCTACCTTATTGAAAACCTGCCAAAAATTACCAGCCTTAAGGATTATCGTCCCCCGGTTATTACAACCGTGTATTCAGACGACAACCGCAAAATTGCGGAATTTTATAAAGAGCGCCGCATAGTGGTTCCGCTGTCAAAAATGCCCCCAATGCTGAAAGAGGCGTTCGTAGCAGCTGAAGATGCAAGGTTTTATACCCACAAGGGCATAGATGTTTTTAGTATTATCAGGGCGTTTTTTAAAAATATCGAGGCGGGAACCATTGTCCAGGGCGGCAGCACGATTACCCAGCAAGTAACGAAGTCGTTTTTACTGTCTCCTGAAAAAAGCTATACCCGCAAACTCAAAGAGGCCATACTGGCCTACCGCATTGACAAATCGTTTAGCAAAGATGAAATTCTTTTTTTATATTTGAATCAAATTTATCTGGGGCATGGAGCTTATGGTGTCGAGGCGGCATCTGAAAATTATTTCGGCAAATCCGTCCAGGAATTGAACCTGGCAGAATGCGCAATTTTAGCGGGACTGCCCCAGGCTCCCAGCAGGTATTCCCCTTTCAGACACCCGGAAAGAGCCAAGCAACGTCAGATTTACACTTTAAACCGGATGGTTGCCGAAGATTATATAACCAACATTCAAGCCACGGAAGCTATTAACCAGGTGCTCGACATCAAGCCCAGGCGCAACTGGTATATCGAAGAGGTTCCGGTCTATACCGAACATATCAGGCGCTATCTTGAGAAAAAATACGGCACCGACACCCTTTACAAAGAAGGACTTCAGGTTTATGCGGCTGTGAACATTGAGATGCAAAAGGCGGCTCGGCGGGAAATCACAAAAGGATTGACCGCTCTGGATAAACGGCAGGGATACAGGGGTCCATTAAACCATCTTGCACCCGAAGACATCGAGGCGTACTCCAAAGAACTGCAGGATGAGCATGATGCAAGACCTTTGGAGGAAGGACAGGCCGTCAAAGGGGTGGTCATAGGGGTTAATGACAACGAAAAAACGGTAACAGTACGCATGGGTAGTGCCTTGGGAATGATCGCTATCAAAGACATGCGCTGGGCACGCAAACCGGACCCGGAGGTTTCGTTTTATGAAGACAGGGTTAATCATCCGGGGGAAGTGTTACGCGTTGGGGATGTCATATTAGCTAAAATTAAGGGAAAAATTGAAGATACGGACCTGTGGAGCCTTACCCTGGAACAAAAGCCCACAGCGCAGGCCGCTTTGCTGTGCCTGGAAACCGAAAGCGGCCAGGTTAAGGTAATGGTGGGCGGCCGGGATTTCAAGGAAAGTCAGTTTAACCGGGCGACCCAGTCGCGGCGACAGCCGGGCTCCGCCTTTAAACCGGTGATATATGCAGCGGCAGTTGACAAGGGCTATACACCTGCCACCATGATTATCGATTCTCCGATTGTCTTTCAGGATACGGAACGTGATTTTACGTGGAAACCTAAGAACTACAAAGAAAAATTTTTCGGGCCCACCCTTTTACGCACCGCACTTGCCAAGTCACGCAACGTGGTAACCATAAAGATTTTAAGGGATATCGGTATTGATTATGCCATAGATTACGCCCGCAAGCTTGGTATCACCTCAAAGTTGAGCAGAGATCTTTCTATCGCTCTGGGATCATCCGGTGTGTCATTGCTTGAACTGGTCAATGCTTATTCGGTTTTTGCCAATTCCGGCTATCGAGTGGAGCCGGTTTTTGTTACAAAAATCGTTGATCGGGACGGGAATGTAATTGAGGAAGCGCCCCCTGTCAGAGAAAAAGTCATGGAGAAAAATACGGCCTATATCATGACCAGCCTGCTTGAGAGTGTGGTCAAGCAGGGAACCGGTCGCAGTGTGAGGGCACTGGGTCGGCCGGTGGCCGGCAAGACCGGCACCACCAACAACCTGTTTGACGCCTGGTTCGTCGGTTTTACACCCAGCTATGTGACCGGCACGTGGGTCGGATTTGACGAAGAAGGTTCGCTGGGCAAGTACGAAACGGGTGCCAGAGCCGCAAGCCCCATCTGGCTGGGCTTCATGCAAAATATCATGCAAGACAAACCTGTCAGGGCGTTTCAGGTGCCGGAAGGGATGGTCTTTTCTAAAATTGATGCGGAAACCGGTCTTTTGCCCATACCTGAATCTGAAAAAACGATTTTCGAATGCTTTAAGGAAGGCACTGTTCCCACCGAATATACCCAGAAACCTAACAAGTTTACCGATCCGGAGCAGTTTTTTAAATCGGACATGTGATCA
>JACNIG010000396.1 GCA_014383215.1 Candidatus Desulfatibia vada
ATGTAGTAGGTACGTTATGGTTTGCTGAAGATCAAACAACCCAAGAAATAATGAGTGAATTTTTCAGTAATTTAGCCAACTTTGATACGCCAGAGGCAATGAGGCAAGCCCAATTAGGGTACCTAAAGCGCAACGCCTATGAATATACGCAGTTCCCAAGACATCCATATTTTTGGGCTGTAAGTGGAATATTCGGTCAATAGATTAAATGTGTTTGCGGTAAAAGTCGGCAGGCTTTGTATATGAATTCATGCCTGTCATAAAAAGCTGAAAGATATCGACCGTAATTTTAATTGAGAAATGCTTCAAAATAAAGGAGTTTTATCATGAATATTTTCCGCCTAATCATTTTTGCACTGCCTTTGATAATAGTTTTGAATAATGCGCCGAAGGCATTCTCAGAAACGTCCATTTATAAATCATGGGATGCAATTCACGACAAACTTTCTAAATCAATTGATTTAATCCGTGAAAAAGGAGACGTCCCTGACTCTACCTGGGTTCCGTGGCAGAGCGACAAGAAATCTATCGACAAGGAAATAACAGAAATGGTCGATGAAGCGCTTGTTCTGCTGGGCAAAACCGAGTTTTCCGAGATCAAAAACAGAATCAACTATCTCGAAAGGAATATCGCCGAATTTTACAAGAAAATAGCAACATTGAAAACAAAACTGCTTGGTGCGCCAAAAGATGTCGCGGCCTGGAAAGTATGGAAGAAGGATGCCGAGGATTATGAAAAGGCGATAATTGACTACAAGAGCAAAATCGAAAGAAATAAGAAGGAAATTGACAGATTAAAATCACAATTGGTGAAAGAGTTTAAAAAAATTGGTGTTAATGTAAACAGGGAGCAAGTTGACACTTTAGTTTCGAGCATTACCAGCGACGATGATATTCAACTGATATCCGTTTTTAATAATATAAAAATTCTTACGGTTAAATTAAAGGACTTAACAGTCGAATCAAGTGAAAACCCGGAAAATGCGAAAAGATACTATGGCATGCACACCATTCTTTTGCGTATCCTGCTGAGATTGCATGAAAGGTACGTTTTGAGGATCAAAGATGAGTATCTCCCTAAACTGGATGAGATTATAAGCAAAAATATTGAACTCGGCAAAAAGACGAAGAGCCTTATGGATCAAGCATCCGAAAAACACAAACCGGTTTACAGGGCCAATTTCAAAGCTCAAAAAGTAACACATAAAACAGCCTTGCTTTATGAAGAATATCTAAATGAAAACAGGGAAAGGATAATGGAAGCTCATGCCAAACTGGTTCCCGAATATGAGGCTGCGTTGAATACTTATAATACGGTTACTACCGCTCACGATTTAATCGCCCTGATGAAAACCGCAAATAATATGTTTGACAATCTCTCTGAGCTTCAAACGCCGAAACTTCTGGTATTTGAAAACAAGGAAATGAAAAAAGAGTTCAACAAGATCACTCTGAAGATGAAACAGTGATATAAAACAGGATTGAAGTTTTAAAGAACGAGAGGCGATGACGGAGGTGCCGAAAGAAACAGGTTCAGTGTAAGTTTCCTCGATGCGAGGCCTGGGAAATCAGTGGCGAAAAATAAAGCAGTCGCTGCTGACATTATGGGGACGGGTTGTAATCGATTTAACTCTTATTGATGTTTTGAAACATTAATCGCACAGAGAAATCCCAACTTAACGTCCTGCAGCGAAAAGACTATCAGGATCTTGTCATGTATAATTGTTTCCGTACATATTTGCGTTATACGCAAGGGCTTTGCGCATTTGCCGTCTTCATTCTTCTTTGTTGTTCTACCTCCGCTGCTGAGAACACTACCCCCATGGCCCCGAATGTACCAGAATCCTACCTGAAAGCGCCCCTTTTAAACAAAAGTCCTGACCTTGATCCTTCGGCGACCTGGGAATTTGAAAATTCTTTTCTGATAACAGCCCTTTATGATTCCCTATACAGATTTAACAGAAAAGGGGAAGTTGTTCCAAGTATAGCGTCATCTCTTCCACAAGTTTCAGGGGATGGAAAAACGCAAACAATTTCCATTAAGCCGAACGTTTTTTTTAACGACGATCCCTGCTTTAAAGGGGGCAAAGGGAGAGCGGTAACTGCATCAGATATTGTATTTTCCATAAAGCGAATTGCCGATCCTCAAAATGAAAGTGGTTTATGGGGTATACTTTCCGGGTACATCGAGGGCCTCGATGAGTTTAGAAACCGCCTGGAATCAAAAAAGGGAAGCTTGAACGATCCTGTGGAAGGTCTTCGGGCGAAAACTGTAACCGAAATCGAAATTCGATTGGTTGAACCGCTGAACCGGCTCGTCTACATTCTTGGAATGACCGAGTTCGGAATTGTGGCTCCCGAGGCCGTCAAAAAATATGGGAAATCATTTTCCAGACATCCTGTTGGAACAGGGCCTTTTCAATTCGAAACCTGCAATGAAAGAGAATTGGTTGTTACCCGCAGGCATGGTGATTCGCGAATCAAGTCGTTCGGAAATGGCACGGCCCCTGATGGAATCAAATTCTCTTTTTATGACGATGCCTTTAGTGCTTTCCGGTCAGGAAATCTCGACTTCGTATTGATCCCGCCCAACCGATTGCGCAGCTATGTAAGCCAAAAAAATGAAACGAAAAACGACCTTCGAAAAAAAGGCTACAGCCTTTGTAAAATAGAAACCCCTTCAAATTATTACATGCTTTTCAATTATGAAAAGAAGCTGTTTCATAATGTCCATTTGAGAAAGGCCGTAGCGTTGGCAATACCCTGGAGTACGATTGCAGATGAGTCCGATCTCATGCACGCATCCTTTGTGCCGCGTGGTGTATCAGGATATGTCAAGCTTAAACGAAATTTCGATATTGCAGAAGCAAAGGAAGAGTTGAAACTGGCTGGCTATCCGGACGGGAAAGGTTTACCTGAGGTGGTTATAAGATTTACCGATTACGGCAAAATGCTTCGACATGCGGGTATGGTTCAGGACGCGCTTGGGTCAATCGGTATATCTGCACAACTCAGCTACGGGGAAGAGATTATAGAAGGTGCGGATATTGGATTCTACGGTTGGCTGATGGATTATGCTGACGCTGAGAATTTCCTTATCCATCTGGTTTCGAATGCCATTCCACCGGCTGGGGAAAATTATGGACACCATAGAAATGAAGGCTATGATACTCTCCTGAGAAAAGCCAGTGTTTCTGGCGACAAAGAGCAGATTTCCCTGTACCAGCAGGCGGTTCGTCACATATACAAGGCTGTCTCTGCTGTCCCTTTCAGGCAGCCGGTGGAATACTGGGCTCTTGGACCGAGGATAGCCCGAATGAAATACTCTCTCGGGCTCATTGACTGGTCAAGTATACGATTGATTCCAAATTCATGAGATCACGACCGGACATCGAGAATCAGGCGAAAAAGCGGGAATAAAGGTGGCATATGATATCTATTTTCAGGGCGGCGCATATATTTTTGAAACCATTCCTTTATTCGGTTTTAGTAATTGTTCCGCTGTTACTCCCTTTCTTTGCGATAATTTTCTCCCAGGGCCTGAAAGACAAAGAGCACACAGACTTCACTGTTGTCTCTAACTGGGAATCGGAAAAAACGGCTTTTACTCGATTCTACCCTCGAAAGCTGTTCAGTGTCGGCATATATATTGATGATATTTCAGGCATAAACTTCGCTGACAGATCGTTTGACAGCAAATTCGTATTCTGGGCGAAAAATTTTTTTGAGAGATCCGCGAACGACCGGTCGCAACTTGGAAAAGATCCCTTCAATATTATAAACGCCGCCGATCTCGATATCCGCTGGCGAGCTGCGAGTTATGTGAAAAATGACCCAGATTCAGATAATTCCCGCAATTTGGATGATCCCTTTGTATCTTATATCTCCTACAACGTAAAGGGGAAATTAGCCCAGGAGTTCTATTTGGAGCATTATCCCTTTGATGAGCACAAGCTAAAGATTATCCTTGAGCCTGCCTACCAGACAGCTGAAGACATGATGCTTTGGGTTGACCCTAATTCTCTTGTTGCAGGGCATATCGACTTGGGAGAATTCAAGATTACCTCCTTCACGGGACGTTCAACCCTTCACACAAAACGAAGTGATTTCTCAGATCCGGTTTTAATAACAAAAGGAGCTATCTGGAACATCTCGCCCCGCGTTACGTTCTCCGTGAACATAAAACGCAATCCATTTTCTGTTCTCATTAAAACAATAGTTCCCCTTCTAATTCTTCTGCTTATGGCGTATTCGAATTTTTTTGTTGATCCGCAGCTGTTTGACGCAAAAAATGCCATGGCCGTTACAGGTTTTCTTGCTGCCGCCGCATTACATTGGACTTCCGGGGGTGAACTTGGAAATATTGGATATCTTACAGCGATTGACGAATTCTTTCTGTTTTCCTATGCGTTGTTCTTTCTTGTGGCTATTGAGTCCGTTGTCTCCTATAACCGCTTCCAAAGCGCTTCCCGAGCTGATATTTCACACTTAAATGAAGAAAAGAGAGTTTCCGGGAAAACATCTTTCTTCCTTCCCTTGCTGAAAATACTATTTCCTGTATTTCTTGCGTCCAGCTGGTATTTTGTGATTTTGAGTCATCTCAAATGATTCCATTTAAATTTGATTTATAAAACAGGACTTACGAATATATGGCTTCTTATAAACTCCAAAGAAATAGAATGATGTTAGGTTACACTTTTTCTTTATCCATATTTGGGAGGTTCAACCCAATGTAAAGATAGTGCGCGTTCACTCAGAACTTGCAATTCATTTTAAACCTTTGCCTGGGAGAGGAAAGATGAGATATACAGGAAAGCTCTTTGTCACAGTTCCAATGTTTATAATTATTGGGTGGACAGCTGTGTGGGCAGCAGGTCTAGCTCCGCACCAAATCGCCAACAGACTCATGCCTTCAGTAGTTTTGGTAGTCAATGCGGATTCTAATATGGACCCAGTTGGCTTCGGTTCAGGGTTTGTAATTGCTGATGGAATTGTGGTTACAAATGCCCATGTAATTGAAAACGGACCGTATGTTTTAGCTAAATTGGTAAATGACGAAAACTTCTTCGGTGGCTCACGATCAATATTAGCATACAGCGATAAATGGGATTTAGCCGTGTTGTCCATCTCTGGATTGGGGGCACCACCGATTAAATTTGGTGACAGCAACGCGCTGCTAATCGGCGATGCTGTGTATGCGATTGGTAATCCTCATGGCCTTACCGGAACTTTCTCAGCTGGGAATGTTAGTGCAAAACGGAACATAAAGGGTGTTTCATATATTCAAATGACAGCACCGGTTTCTCCCGGAAGTAGTGGTGGACCTGTGGTGGATGCTAACGGTAGCCTTGTTGCAGTGGCGACAGCCCAGTTTCAGACGGGACAAAGCCTTAATTTTGCCGTACCAGTTTCCTACCTTAAGAGTTTGCTCAAGAATGCAAATATAAATACCTCGCAACAACAGAGAAAACCCCGGGAGCAACAAAAGTTAGCACAGGATAAACCTCAAAAAGGCAGGTCAATCGCCCGTAAACCAACGCTAAAGAAATGGTTCGATCAACCTAACAAAGACCATACACCAAAAGCTCAACGAGCAAGGCAATCACAAACGTCGCCAAAATCATCTCCACACACCTCCGATAAACAACGTAGAGCCCTCATCATCGGAGACGATAGAACCGATGTCTATTATTGGCCATGGTGTCCAGGCTATCAAGAAGTTCCGACAAAGAGCAAAATCAAGTTTCGGTCAAGTTCACAGGCTGAACAAGCCGGTTTTAAAAAGGCGCATAGCTGTCCCAAAATTGGTAGCATCAGATAGTTTATTGGAAAAAGCAGAGACCTTGATATCGTCACCTACATGGTAATGTGGCACACATAGTGCAATAGACGTAATGGAACCAGCGTTTTCGATTATTGTGAACCATATCCCAAAAACTAGACGCTAGTCTTTTTGTACTGATTTATATTTTTAAAAAAGTTGCCTTTGTATTATTACTTGCTAAGCGATTTATTGTAAACGTTGTTTATGTTTGAGAGGAGGGTGATAATGAAGCATGATATCCTAAGAAGAATCAAAAATGGTGGTAAAGTTGCGTTAGTTCTTATCTTGTTACTATATTCTGTCATATTGTCTGGCTGCAAGTTTGAATGCACTTCAAATATTTATACGTCAGATATCATAGAGGTAAGGAATGCAAAAAAGCCACTTTTTGCAGAAAGCACCATAAAAATTGAAGTGCTCGACAGATCGTCATATGAGCAGAATAAGGCACAAATAAGGGATCTTTTTTCAAGGCATTTTCAGAATGTAAAGGATTTGAGCTGTGAAGAGATCGGACTTAATACTTTTGTAGTAGGAAGAACCAAGATCCCGATATGGTTCAACCCTAATATTGAAGGAACCTACTCTTCACGACAACTCTTGTCTATTATGGTGGCAGATCTTCGAAAGAAAGAGCAAATGACTAAAGTTTTTCTTGCAGTAGATAGGGAAAGCTATTTGGCTCTCAAAAAAGATATTGAGAACCAGTTTCTCGGGGCTACCATAAGTGTTGACGATATGAAAATTACTATTATCCTCCATAACGATCAGAGACATCCTGTGACCGCCTTTGGCACCTGTGTTTACATAAATGGACAACCAGAACCTGAAGTCAGCAAGATAGTTTTAGAAAGAAGGGATTCTGTTGAGCTTATTATGCCGACAATATCAATCGCAAAGGCGTTTGAAGTGGGCAGGTCACCATTTTTATTATTTCAACTGGAAAATGCCGAGATTGCCACAAAACAAGTTGACCCCGAACCAGCGCGGAATGAAAAGCGCCCTGATAAAAAGCAGGTGGTCCAATCCATTTCGAAATCTCCCTGGCTATTTCCTGAATTGAATAAGAGATATATTAAGGATGAGGAACTAAAAGCATTATCCAAGGATCAACTGTGGCGAGCTAAAAGTGAACTTTTAGCCAGACATGGTTATATATTCAAAACGCCAAGGGGGAAATCTTTTGCCAAATCCTTAGGCACGCACTACAAAGGAACGGTGTTAGATGTTAACATTATCTATGAACAGTTCAATGAATATGAAAAAGTTAATACCGATATGATTGAAAAACGGGAAAAGAAATCAAAATTGTTTAATAAATATTTAAATGTCAAGTGAATCAAAATAGTCCCCAAATCCCTCAATAAAAGGTGATATTTGTCTAAGAGATGCTTACGTCGGTCATAAAGTGAACTATCGTGTCCGAATTGACCTTGTTATTGTGACAAATTCAGCTAAAAGCTTTGGGAATGTTTAATCATTCTTAGACAGGCGAGAACGGATGACAAGCTTTAATTCACAAACGAAGTTGTAGGCACGTCAATACTTTGGAAGTACGGAACACCCTTAAAAGGAAAGGAGTCAGAAATGGGAATACTAAGTGGTCTTATGGGGAATGTGAGCGAAGTTGATACTGACAAATTGGAGAAGGAATTTAAAGACATCATTTTTGAAGGAGAGCAAATAACACAGGCCTTTAAGTTAATTCGAGATTTGGTCGTCTTCACATCAAAGCGACTGATACTGGTTGATAAACAGGGCATGACTGGAAAGAAAGTTGAATACCGTACCATACCATATAAATCAATTATACAATTTGCTGTTGAAACTTCGGGGCATTTTGATCTTGACTCTGAACTGAAGATATGGCTTTCAGGGATTCATGACCCCATAAAGAAGCAATTCAAAAAGGGTAGCAATATAAGAGCCATCCAGAATGTCTTAGCGCAGCATATGCTGGGTTAGAGGTGTTCAACAAAATAAGCCTCATCTGACCCTGGCAGATTCTGGAGCAGGGTGTTTGACATAATATGGCCATTCCGGTTTCAATATCCTATTTGTTGGTCTTTTAGGCCCGTCCGGGGAGCGCGCAATCAATATTATTATAGCGGCATCTTTAATACTTTGTCGGTTTGAAGAGAAAAGGAGGAAGGGTATGAACAAATCAAAAAGGGGCATTTCAATCTTTTTTCCAGGGAATCGGTATACAACCAATATCCTTTATCTAACTCTTTTGGGATGGATTATTGTCAGTGTAGCTTATGGTCAGGATGATGGCTTTAGGGATTCCTCAGATGGTATTATTAAGGGATTATCCAAACCCAAACCGAAACGCAAATCAAAATTTGAATTTCATATAAAAGGGAAAACAGAAGGTGTAAAACATATGAAAAGGATAGTTGTTTATCAAGAAGATAATGAAGGAAATTGTGTCAAAAAAACGATATTGATATTTCAAGATGAACCGCCATCTGGAGTGAATCTTAAAATTGAATTTGATGTAAATTCATATGTTATAAACCCTGGTTCTTTCCCTCTGCTAAATGAGGTCGGTAAGGCATTAACCAGTGATCAGCTCAAAACTGCGCACGTTCTTATAAAGGGACACACTGATTCAGACGGAGACGCTTCCCATAATCTAAAACTGAGCTTCAATCGTGCATTATCGGTAAAACAATATCTCATCGCCAATTTCTCTGTAGATCCTTTAAGGTTGAAGGCGGCTGGTTACGGAGAACAATATCCAATGCTGCCAAACACAAGTCTCCGAAATAAGCAATTAAACAGGCGTGTGGAGATTGAATCAGTCGATGGCCAGAAATAATTTTTTGCGGTTCATTTCGAAATGATAGCTGATCTGGGCATATGACATTTTACCATTTAAACAGCGAGTGCAATGAAAAAAACCGTAATCATAATAGCCAATACAATAATTCTGTTTTTGTTTCTTGCAGGCAACCTCACTGCTGAACGGAGAGGAATTAGGGTCACTGCCAAATCTGGAAAGAACCTCTATTTATACAAAGACTATCATGCCCTTGTGGTAGGCATTGATGATTATGATTACTGGCCAAATTTGCAAGGTGCCGTGAGAGATGCGATGGAGGTTGCTTCGGTCCTAAAAAATGTGGGGATGAAGGTGAAACTGGTCATAAATCCCACATCAAAAGAGCTAAAGAGGGCGTTTGATGAGTTGACCTACGGAGTTGGCAAAGAAGAAAACCGGGCTATTCTGATTTACTTCTCAGGCCATGGAGAAACCGAAACTTTAGCAACTGGCGAAAAAATGGGTTACATCGTGCCTAAAGACTCTCCGATGCCTGTTAAAAACCCTATAGGCTTCGCTGAAAAAGCAATTAGTATGAATATGATTGAGAGTTATGCTCTTAGAATTAAATCCAAGCATGTTTTGATGGTATTTGACTCCTGTTTTTCCGGGACAGTCTTTGCATCGCTGAAGGGTATACCGGTAGGCATTTCAGATAAAAGTTCTCGTCCTGTGCGGCAATTTATAACCGCTGGCAGTGAAAATGAGGAAGTCCCCGATGACAGCATATTCAAAACCTGTTTTGTTCAGGGTATTAACGGAGAAGCTGATTATAACGAAGATGGATATGTGACAGGTTCCGAGTTGGGAATATATCTTGACATAAGTGTAGTTAATTACAGTCGGGGTGCTCAGCATCCACAATATGGAAAGATACGGCATCCTAAACTGGATAAAGGAGATTTCATTTTCCATTTGCCAGACATTTCAGGATCAACAGGTGAAAAAACCCAAAAAAAGCAGGATGCCTTATTTTCGGTAGAATCAAACAGAGGTGGTGCAAAGCTGTTTGTCATAACGAAGCCCGAAGATGCTAAGGTTCGGGTTCTTAACATACGCCCTAAATTTTTCCAAGGCATGGTGCTTGAACCTGGAAGATACCATATAGAGGCAACAGCAAGAGGTTACGAGGCAAAGACAATGTGGACTGTGCTGCGCGCCAGCGAGGGAAAAAGAGTCCATATGCAGCTTGACTCTGTTGCTGCCAACAAACGTCTCCAGAAAGCTACTCGACCCTCTGAACAAAATGGGAAACGTTATGGAGTAAAAAACAAATTGGAAAGCACTGTTAAAGGCTACTTGTCATGCCTTCATGCCGGGAAACCAAAGGAGATATCAAAATTTGTATGTAAAGAAATCTCTCAACAATTGGAAATGGGGGTGGAAGCCGTTAGAAATAAAATGACATTGATTCTTTTCGATCCAATGCATGGCGTATCATTTCGCATGGCTGAAAGGGCAGTAAAGAATACTAAGATTGATTTCAAGGCGTTTGAATTAGAAGTCATGAAAGAAAACAATGACAGTGCAATAGCTAAATATAGCACAAAAATGTCCATCAAGGTCGTGCACCCTGAAAGCGGTTTGTTTGTGCCAATCCCTGATTTTGAAGAAATCAACGACAAGGCATATTTCATAAAAGAAATGGGAAGGTGGAAGCTTTGTCATCCCCCATCTTGATTTGTGGGAGAGATACCTTCAAATTAGACAGTAAATGAACTGATGATCAAAACCAAAATGCAAATGAAATATTGGCGATTCATCTCTCCGAAACGACAAAAATTGTTTTCCCTGTATTTCATCCTATTTCTGTTTCTCATAATCTCGCTTTCATTTCAATCTGCTCATTCTGAGGTTATTGGCCAAATGAAACTGAAAGTCGGGTCAACCTCCTACAATACATACGTGTGGAACGGTAAGACTGTTAAATCGAGAACAGGGGGAACCTGTAAAACAACATGGGGTTTTAATGGAAAAGAAGTGAAGAAACGTTGTGGAGCTGTTTCGACCAATACATATTTGTGGAATGGTAGAATATTTAAACCCGTGACGGGTGCCACGGGTAGGACTACATGGGTTTGGGATGGAACAGAATTGAAACCTCAAGTAGGTTCATCGTCAGGAAATACTTGGTGTTTTGATGGTCATTGTTGGTCTTTGAAACAAGGTGCTACGGGCAAGACTTCGTGGGCTGTTTCCGGGTTCATTCCTATTCCTGTATGTGCACTTATTATTCTTAGATTAATTAACCGGTGATCATCCGAAAGGGAAAACAGATGATAAATAAAGTAAAGGCCTTTTGGGTGATAAGGATCTTTAGCATTCTGATTTGTCTATTCTCGGGCTGTGGATACTTTGAGAGCAAAGAGGACATTTCAGCATGGGTCAAGCAATCTCTAGAGGAAAAGATACAAGAAGGTAATTCATTAGAGGGTCTAAGTATCGGAGAAATTGCTCTAGTGAGAGAATCTGTTAACAAATTCACGGGGTATGTTGAGTTTAGATTAGGTACGGATACTGAAAAAGCAACCCTCACCGTTACTTTGGATGGCAGTCAGAAGATGTATCAATGCGACCCTCCGCGTTTATTGCTTTTGAAGCGAAACCTTAGACGACTTGGATGGTAACTGTAGAGAAGCTTGAGAAGGGAAGACATTGCTGCCGATCAGATCCTTCGTACAGATTATCAAGCTGCCCAAAGCCTACTCTATAATATGAAAAGGAGCGGATAAGATGAAAAATCTCCAGATTATTTTCCGGTCGTTTGATTCAACATGGGCCAGACTATTGACCTCCACTCTTATCCTCATCCTTTATCTTTGCACCATTGCCCTCATGCCCGGCTACTCGTCTTCCCTATCCTGGGCTGAGGGTATGGGGGAAACCATTAACGATTCCAGCAGCCAGTCTTCTTCCCAGTCCTGGTGGGGCGATCTGGACTTAGATGAAGCGGTTGTCAGACTTACAGAAATGTTAGTTGAACAGGGGAAACTTGAAGGTCAGCCCGTACTGATCAGTTCCAATGACCTTTATGATGCAAAAACCGGTTTGAGCCTTCCTCTGGCCACCCAGCTACG
Source organism: Candidatus Desulfatibia vada (assembly GCA_014383215.1). Classification (GTDB taxonomy): domain Bacteria; phylum Desulfobacterota; class Desulfobacteria; order Desulfobacterales; family UBA11574; genus Desulfatibia_A; species Desulfatibia_A vada. The sequence continues at coordinate 11,729 of JACNIG010000396.1, forward strand.
GAGCAAGCTTATTACCGAGATGAAAAAACAGGGAGTAAGGGCGCTCCTTCCGGGTGCAGATGATGAGAAGTTCATGATCCTACAGGGAACATGGCAAAAGCAGGGTAAAGATTTAGCCATAGACCTCAAGGTGATGAAACTCGGCACATACGGACCTGAGGCAGTGGCTTCCGCCTCTGAAAAGATACTTCTCAACAAGATCGATGCAGATGCTCTGACCCCTGACAGGGAATCGTGGGCTCGATATTTGGTGCGCAAGCTGGAGCAGCACGCCCCAGATCCGGGCAGTCGGAAAGTTCATCTGCGGGATTTCAAGGTTAAGAGCAAAAAGTGCAGTTCCGATCTTGGGCCGTATCTGACCGGATGGCTGCGTCCTGCCTTAGCAGAGGGCCGCATGTTTGTACCCTTAGATCAACAAAGGGCACTCAAGGGTCTGTCAACCAACACCCTTCGTACCAGAGGAACACGTGCCATACGGCCCAATCTGCCCGGGCCAGATGTTGGTACCAGTCTTACTGCCGACCTTCTTAAGGCCGACGGAGAGATCAAGGGCGTGGCCTGGCTTTACGAGAAAAAGGTGGAGGTGCAGGTGAGAGTGACCGGCAGGAAGGGTCAACAGATCACGGCCGCATCTGCCGATATCCCGTCAGGGCTCTTCCCTGCGGATCTGCTCAAGCCGGACCCCTCCACCCCGGGTTCTAAGCCACTCTCTTTAAAAACGGGGACAGAAGGTATTTCCAAGGGGGGTCTCAGGGTGGAACTTACTACGACCCGGGGTGAAGGAAGGCCCCTGTACCACAAAGATGAACATATAAGGTTTCTGATCCGTCTCAACCGTTCAGCCTGGGTGTATCTGTTTGATTTGGATCCCAATGGTAATGCAACGCTTCTCTACCCGGTGGACGAGAACGGCCGTCTTGACCGCAATGGGAAATGCGGGTCACTCCCCCCGCCTGGGACACCCTTAGTCCTGCCTGAAGACGGATGCTCTTACGATTTGGTGGTAACAGAGCCGTACGGCACAGACCGGGTGTGGGCCGTGGCCGCAGAATTCCCTATTGAGTTTCCTGCTGAACTGAAGGGTGAGTGGGCAAAATCTGATTTTCTCGTAAAATGTCTCAGGAGCCAGGGCCTTTCTAAGAAGGGTGCCTATGCGGAGGCAGAGGTGGAACTGATGACGGGGCCTTGACCTGGACAGACTATCGACAAAGAATGTTGAAGAATAGGAAACATCATACGACATTATCTAACAAGCGTTTTTGATTAGTTGTTTATCCAAACCCTAAAATGAAAAGGAGGTTTAAATGGAGAGATTGAGCATCACCGAAAGAAAAAGTTCCGGGTACGGGTATCTGCTTTACATCTCATTTATGATTGCAGCCCTGCTGTTGGGCTCGGTGTTTCCCAACTACGCCATAGCCCAGGCAAGAATCGTGGTTATCCCCCTTTATACAGAGGAAGGTAGAGAGGCAAGAGATGGCGGGAGCCGTACCCTGCATTACCGTCGGGCCATGGGGTTCATTGAAAACCAGCTGGTCCGTCACGGTTTTGAGGTGGTCAATCCCTTTGCCAAAGATTCCAGCGAGGCTGAATATAATCGGGTAATGGAACGGGCTCGGGAGAATTCTGTACTTGCTTCCAGAGAAATGTGCAAAAGATACGCCGTTGACGTAGCCTATATCGTGTGGCTGAGCGTAAAAGTCAAACGGACATCGGACGGTTACTGCAAAGCCAGGGCCCGGTTGGACGGCCAGGGTTATGACAGCGCCGGCAGATCCTTGGGAGCAAATGTCTCCAAGACGTTCAAGGTTACGAGACGCGACTGCGATGACGCCGTCGCAGAAGTGGAAAAAGAGGTCGGGGACCTGGTGGGCAAGAAGTTAACGGCCTGGCGAGGCAGTAAAGCCAAGGGTTCGGTCGTAACTGTCGACAGCGATATTAGCCAGAAATCTGACAGCACACAAACAGAGGGCGGTGTTTTAAAGCGAAGAACCGATGCGTTAGAGAACCTCATCAATGTTCGATTAGACGGCGCTACGGAATATGAAACCGCCGAAGTATTCGGTAAGGTGATCAACACCGTTACGGGTGTGACGGAGGCCAAGAGATACAGCTCCAGCCTTGTCCCGGACAATCCCAAAGCCTGTTTTGTGAACTGGAGAATCCGAATTGAGGATACTGATCCTTTCCGGGTTCAGGCAAATGTCATGAAGATGATCGATGATATTTTGGACGCGGGTGGTGAAATCACGCTGAAAGGGGTTCCTTACCGATACACTGCGGCAGAGATCGATCTCCTGAAAGGAATAAGGCCGGGCAGCAGCACCAGCCGTACGATCCAGTTTGTAGTGGATCGGGAGCGTGCCCGTGACAGGACGTTTTCCGGGCGGCACGATCCGTATAAAAGCCGCCAAAAAGGAGAAGCGAATTAGGATATGGAGAAGAGAAGAAAAAGCCCAGATCATACAATTATTCTGAAAGAGTTTTTTGGTAGCAAAACCATAATTTCTAAGCCAGTTTGGTGAGTGATTTAAATAGGGACAGGTTATGAAAAGGACTTCTTTGGTAATAACTTGGTTAGTAATGGCGTTTATTTGTTTACCTGCTTGTAGGTCAGCCCAATATAAAACAAAAGGTCAAGATACCCAATTGCAGCCAAAAAGTGCTTCCCATAGGCAACACCTCTCGACACCAGCCCATTTCAAAAAACGCGGAATTAATGTTGTAGCAAAAGCTCCCAAAGGCCAATCGAAAAAGCTCCAATTATACGACTACACTGCGGCCCTGATTGTCGGGATTGACAGATATGAGAATTTGGAGAAATCTGAACAGCTCACCTATGCGGTAAAAGACGCGAAAGGGGTGGAAAAGATTTTGCGTGATAGCTTCCAGTTTGACGAAATAGTGACACTCTATAATGAGGAGGCCACACGCGACAAAATCATGCAGGTGCTTTACGGGTTTCGTTCTCTGACGCCCGAGGGGGGGCTTTTTGTCTATTTTGCCGGGCATGGCATTACAATCCCCGGCGCACTTGGCGGAAGAGATCTGGGCTATCTGATCCCATACGACGGCTCACTCAACGCGGCGGCAATGTACAAAAACATCTCTATGCAGCAGGTTAAATCGGATATTTGTGTGTCAATTTCGGCGAAACACGTCTTCTTTGTCTTTGACGCATGCTTTGCAGGTCTCATGTTAGACACACGGTCAACCCTGATCAAACCAGGTCGTGATTTCTCATATCTCAAGGCAATTACTGCTGAGCAGGTAAGACAGGTGCTGACTGCAGGGTCAAAGGGCGAAACCGTTTTGGACGGTGGACCCGGAGGGCATTCCGTATTTACCGGCCGGCTTATTCAGGCCCTGAGGAGTACTGAAGACTACATCACTGCACGCGAATTGGGACAGTATCTAAAAAAACAGGTCTATGCAGACGCAGTCGCACGTGGCCACACCCAACGACCACTTGACGGTGAGATATATGGAACCGGTGATTTTGTGTTTGTACCTGACGCCGACAAAAAAAGGAAAGAAATCAACGCTGAGGTTTATGCCCTTGAGACAGAAATAGCACGTCTCAATATATTGAAAAAGGAGGCAGCCCAAGCCCGGAATAAATCCAGAGAAAGAGATATTGAGCGGCAAAAACTCATCAAGGATGCGAAACTCAAACAGATCCTGATCCGCAAGAGGGAAAGGGAAGCGGCAGAAAAACACAAGAGCCAGGGGATGCTTGTAGTTGAGCAGTTTGAAAAGTATAGAAGACACCGCGAAACGGAGAAACAGCAACAGATTGTCATACTCCGCATGAAGGCCAACAAAATGCGCCAGGAACTGAGTCAGGAATCTATCCAGGGTTTGACAATTGATTCCGCTGTAGCCAAACTAAAAGCGATTGAGGAGCAACGGGAAAAGATAACCAGTGATTTTACAACTGAATTTGAAAACCAGGCGAATAGTCTGAGTGCGGTCTACGATAAGAAAATTGCCCGTATTATGGATATCCCGCCATGGGATAAAGAGTTTGAGACAGCAAAAGTTTTTCAGGCCAGAGTAGATGTGGCCGAAATCAAGGCTGCTCCCTTTAGGAAAGAAAAAAGGGGAAGGCTGGTTTCATTGAGACATGCTCTGGAAACAGTGCGTGACGATGCTCTAAGGATGTTAAATAAACAAAGGAAAATATTGCTGGCGAAGCGATTTCATGTATCTGCTTCCCAAGTTAGGTTTAGTTTTGTGGAATATTTTCTGAAAAGTGAAATGATGTTGGATTCCATTACTGCAAATGGGACAACGAAAGAATTTCTTTTTAAAATTGTACCGCCCAAGGCCCGTGAATACAAACGTCATCCTGATCTCCTGGTTCCTGAAGTTATAATGAGAGCAACATTAGATGGCCCTGAGTTTGATAAGGTGAGTTTCAATTGTCCTGGCAACAACGAAACCCACACGGCCTTGCCTTTTTTGAATATTACCCACGATGGTCGTTTTGTAACCTTTGCAACAGGTGAAGAGGTAGATACATTTACAGGGTTTAAAGTTGTAAGGCATGATGGCGAGTATGTTGCATATGCTAATGGTATTGTTGGAGATATAGAAACCGGGCTTGAGTGGAAAGTAGGCCCTGATAGGGCCACAACCTGGGATGAGGCCAGATCATGGGTCCAAAACCTGGGTCTTGATGGTGGCGGGTGGCGGATGCCCACCATGGATGAACTGGACGATCTTTACGGTTTCGGTGCAGGCACACGCAATATGACGCCCCTGCTTGAGACCACGGGCTGGAGGATATGGTCAGGAGAGACCCTGGGTTCTTCTGAGCCCTGGCCTTTGCATTTCCACAATAGAGACAAATACTGGCCACGCCGCGTCGACCCATCGATTTCCAGGGCTTTCGCGGTGCGTTTCCGAGGCAATGAATAGGTTTACAAGGAACTCTTTTTTTGATGCCATATGCGCCCCGGGCGAAACATAGCTTATGCATATGATCAGACCTTTACATCCTATTTCTGATTGAGAGTATAACAAATCTGTAGGGTTTATCAACGGAGGATAACTTTATGAGACATAAAATTGTGGTTTTACTGGTATTGTTAGTGTCGTTAACCTTTATAGCGGGTGTCTTCGCGCAGGCAAATGGAGCTGTCGATAATATTTGCAATGACGCATTCGTTCAGTATTTGAATAAGAGGGGCGTCAAATCTTTCCTTATAACATCTGCCTGCAGAGAAGCGTCTCAACTTGTAAAGAATAATAAGATGGACAAAGGAGAAGCAATAAGAAAAGCTTTTGGAGTTATGTCTATTTTTGAGAGAAATTTGGACGACAAAACAATAGAAACAGCTATCTCTTTGTTAGAAAAGGATAAAATTCAACAAAGGGTTGGAAGTCTGAAAAAAAAGGGTGGGATGAAAAAACCCCTGGTTGTCAAGGGTATATATATTGGGATGCCTTTAGATAAAGCAATAAAAGTGATTGAGACACAATATCCAAAAGGTGTAAGCGGTAAAGTACACCGTCGAGGATCGGATGAATTCAATTGGGGTATACAGCTGAAAGGTAAACCTGTTCAGTCGATACAGCTCTCAGCAGATAAAAATAGAAAGGTGAATTCAATACTATTGTTGCATCTTGATATCCTCTTCAACGTTCATAATATTTCAATGAAGGATGCCGTAAACCTTTTTAGCAAAGCATACAAAATTGTAACTCCCTGGAAGAAACTAAAAGTCACTTCAACGTCTGACAAATTAAAGAGCGGAAAATTATCAATGCAGCATATAATGGAAACATCAAATCCCGCAGGAGGCTATAGAGTAAGAATTAGATCGTCTAAAGATGGCCGGGCACCGGTCGGTATTTATATACTAAAATATGAGGTACCTTCAAAAACGTCTAAACCGAAATTTGATTAGTGTGGGCCGCACCGTACGGGCTTTTGCAGTGTGTGCCCTAAGCTATTTTGATTGTTTAAATAAAGACGATAATGAACTCTAAGTAACCGTGGTTCGGCAGTTGTGTGGTATGTTTTGGGGTCCACAGAGGGGTTACTTGTTGAGGCCATATTTAGGGCATGGGTTTGGTCTGAAATTGCGGTTTTGGGGCTTGGAGTATATATTCCTCTCAGCCCGTTTTCCAGTTTTGTGCTGGCAGTCTCACCAGCGCCGTTGATACAAGCTATCTATATCGTAAAGGTGTTATCAAAAAAAATGGAAACACCATGAAAAAGAGAGTTTTGTTAATCAGTTGGATGGCAACCCTGTTGATATGTTTATCATATTGTGCCCCGGCTCCACATAAAGGAGAAGTTCGGGACACCCGGGTACAGCCAAAGGCAACTCAACCGGAATCAAAACAGTTAGTGCCAATTAAGCAACGGGCAAAGCCAAAAACTCCGCGGATACACGATAAGAGCATTCAAGGGACGAGGAAATTTGTATCCAAGGATATAACCCCGGCGCCACAAACCCTTCCCCCATCCCAGTTGTCAAAGACCCGAGGGATCAGCGTTGTCGCGAAAGATCATTCCGGTTCTTTGTCCAGGGTTCGTCTTTACAATAAGATGATTGCCGTAGTCATCGGAATTGACGCTTACAAGGATTTGCCCCCAAGAGACCATCTGTCTTATGCGGTCAAAGATGCGAAAGGTGTAGAAAGCGTGTTGCACAAGAATTACCAATTTGACAGGATTATTACTTTGTACAACAGGGAAGCCACCCGTGACAACATTATGGAGGTTCTTCAGGGAGAGCTGGCTACCACCGGCTCTCAAGACGCAGTATTTGTTTATTTTGCCGGTCACGGCATCACGAGGCCTATCCAGACAGGTGAAGGTGAACTTGGATATCTTATCCCATATGACGGTTCTTTAGAGAGGGCCGGAATGCACCGGAACATCTCCATGCAGCAAATCAAGGCCGACGTCTGTCCTCTGGCTCCGGCTAAACACGTCTTTTTTGTGATGGATGCCTGTTTTGGCGGGTTGCTTTTGGACCAACGTGCGGTTGACGTGAAACCTGGCCGTGATGAAGCCTATCTTCGGGAAATTACGGAGGAGCATGTTCGACAGGTCCTCACCGCCGGACAAGCCGATGAGACTGTGCTCGACGGTGGATCACGGGGCCATTCTGTATTTACAGGAAGGTTTATTGAGGCCTTAGAGGAAGTGAAAGACTACGTAACGGCACGGCAGCTTATTGCCAGAGTTTCAAAAGAGGTTTATGGTGATGCAGCCACCCGGGGGCACAAACAGCGGCCCAGGGGAGGCGAGATTTATGGCACGGGCGACTTTGTGTTTGTGTCAAACTATGAACAAAGATTGCAAGACCGCCTTATGGCCAGCCAGGTTGAAGTAAAAAGAGCGAGAGAAAGGAAAGAAGAGCTATCACATACTTATGCGCGGTTGATAGAAGATGAAAGAACTCTCAAGAAAAGGATACAAGGCCAAAAAGATGCTGCACAAGACCGTCAGGTGAAAAGAGAAAAGGCGATCTTAGAGGCAAAAAAAAGAGCATATGAACTGGAGAAGGCAAGTGTTGAAGACGAGCTCAGAAAGAAAGAAGCCTCACAGGCAGCACTTGAAAAGCGACTTCAAGAACAGGCGAAAATTCAGGGGACCATGAAAGATCTGGAACAAGATCTTGCTAAAAGTTATCGGGAAATAGAAGATAAAAAGAGACTGGAATTGGCGGCAATCCAGAGAGACAAGGCGGTTGAGCTGTTAAGGGTCAAAAGGCTCATGGAAGATATTCAGAAGAAAAGGGAATCCCTGAAGGCCACAAAGCTTGAAACGCTGTCCATCGGCGATGCCATGCAGGAGTATAAGAACGTGGAGCAGCAATTAGCCGCTGTGAGCAGTAAATATGATAAGCGTCTTGCCGGGGGACTGAAAGACCTTGAAAAACGATATGACAATCAGAGACAGCGATATTTGGCTGAAATTGAAAAGCTGGACAAGGTGCTGCTGGAATATGAGGAACAAATCAATGGGATCACCAGGAAATATTACAACAATCCTCCCAAAAAGGACATGTTTGAAACGCAAGATCAGTTTCAGCAACGCCTTGCAGTCTATAAAAAACAGGCTGACGGTCAGGCTGTGGCAACCCGAAAGAACTTTGAAAGCGGCTTAAATAGCATCAAAGCGCAAAGAGAGAAACTGTCCGTTGCCAAATCTGATCTGACCAATCAATACGAAATGGAGAAAGGGGGTTTCCAGAACAGGATATTGGCGGAAAAAGAAACGGAAATGGAGATCTACAGGCAGCAATTGGATGGGATAGTGAACCAGGCCTACATCCTCCCTATTGATGAAATTGAGTTGGGAAAATACTTGCCCGAGCATCAGGTGTTTCAAATAACTGCGTTTATTCAAGTAAATAGGCAAAAAAAAGGAGTTTCTTTTAGGTTAGGAATACCCGGTAAGGAAGCAAGAATGTTATGGAATAACAGGGAGTTTATTAGGGGTGAAGCCGTGTTAAAACTTAAGCCGGCTTCAGATGAAGTAACAGTCATCTCCATTGATATCATTGATGATGTTCATTCCAAAAAATACTCTCATGATGTAGTAATGGAAGTGGGGAGGGATGACTGCTTCATTGCCTATGCCAATGGGCTCGTAAAAGATACAAATACCGGACTTGAATGGAAAACGGGTCCCGACCAGAACACAAACTGGGACGAAGCAAGATCATGGGTGCAAAGCTTGAATTTGGATGGTGGTGGGTGGCGAATGCCGACCACGGATGAGTTGCAAGGCCTTTATAAGAAAGGGATGAGGTCTCATAATTTGACGTCCCTTTTGTTGAATACTACTTACAAATATCTATATGTTTGGTCAGGTGAAACTAAAGGTTCCTCGGATGCCAGGCTCTTCGCCTTCCGCCGCGGCCTCAGGCACTGGCTCTCCCGTGATGACTCCTTCAACCTTCGGGCATTTGCGGTGCGTTCCCGAAGCGATGGATAATTTGGTCTTTTGATTATTCATTTCTAATACAATGTAGAGCCTGCCCGTTGTAAGGAGGCCAGAATGAAAACACGTAGCTTTTTAGCTATATTTCTCTTAATATCACTAACCTTAATCCTGCCTTCCTTACTATCTGCGGGCACCCGCGGGATCAGTGTCGTTGCAAAGACAGCCAAGGGCCAGTCGCAAAATATCCAACTGTACGACTACACCGCAGCCCTGATCATCGGGATTGATCGGTATGAGAATTTGAGTGCATCAGAGCAGCTTACTTATGCGGTCAAGGACGCGAAAGGCGTGGAAAAGGTGTTGCGTGATGGTTTCCAATTCAACGAAATAATCACTCTCTATAATGGGCAAGCTACACGCGACAAGATCATGCAGGCGCTCTACGGGTTTCGCTCCCTGACCCCTGATGGAGGTGTCTTCGTCTATTTTGCCGGGCATGGGATCACGATCCCCGGTGCACTTGGCGGAAAAGATCTGGGTTATCTTGTTCCATACGACGGATCACTCAACGCATCAGCAATGTACAAAAACATTTCTATGCAGCAGGTTAAGTCAGATATCTGCGTGTCAATCTCAGCCAAACACGTCTTTTTTGTCTTTGATGCATGCTTCGCTGGCCTCATGTTAGACACACGTGCCACCCTGAGCAAACCAAGCCGGGATTTTTCATACCTCAAAGCGATTACGGATGAGCAGGTAAGACAAGTGTTGACGGCTGGATCAAAGGGTGAAACTGTTCTGGACGGAGGTCCCGGTGGCCATTCCGTATTTACCGGTCGCCTCATCCAGTTCCTGGAAAATGCTGAAGATTACATCACCGCACGCGAGTTGGGGCAATACCTGAAGAAACAGGTATATGGAGATGCGGCCGCACGAGGTCATACTCAGCGTCCCGTAGACGGGGAGATTTATGGAACCGGTGATTTTGTTTTTGTGCCTGATCTCAAAAAGAAAGGTAGAGAGATCAGTGCGGAGGTGGATGCCCTTGAGGCAGAGTTGGTCCGGCTTAAAAGATTGAAAAAAGAGGCGGCCCAAGCTCAGGACAAGTCCAGAGAACGTGAAATAGAACGACGTCAGCTCATTAAGGATGCAGAACTCAAGCAGGCACAGATCCGTAGACGGCAAAAGGAAGAGGAAGTGAAACGCGAGACCCAGGCCGCACTTGAGGCGAAACGGTTTGAAGAGGGTAGAAAACAGCGTGAAGCGGAAAACGACCAACGGCTTGCCATGCTTCGATCGCAGGCGGACAAAATGCGGCAGGAGCTGAGCCAAGACCTTGCCGGAGGAGCAACAATTGAATCCGCTGTTGCCGAACTAAGGAAAATCAACGAACAACGTAACAAAATCGACAGAGAGTTTTCAACAGAACTTGAAAGACAGACTCGGAATCTGAGCGCCTTTTATGACAAACAAATATCCCGTATCATGGATATCCCTCCATGGGACAAGGAGTTTGAAACAAAGAAGGAATATGAGGATAGGATTGCTGAGGTCGAGCTAAAGGCTACACCCATTCGGCAGGTAAAAGAAAAAGAATTAGCCTCGTTGCAGCATGAACTTGAAACAATACGCGAAGATCAGATCAGACCGCTTGACCAGCAGATGGAAGCGTTAGCAGGAAAACGTTTTATCGTACCTGCATCCCAAGTGTCGTTCAAGTTTATAAGGTATAATTTGAAATCTCAAATGATGCTTGCGACACTAACCTCAAATGGAACAACAGAGAAATTGCTTATAAATATACCAAAACGGAAGGCCCGTGAATACAAATACAATCCCCAATTATTAGTGCCAGAAGTCCTGATGAAAGCCAGGTTAGGTGGAATAAAATTTGATAAGGCTATTTTCCACGGCCCTGGAGAAGATGAGACCTATATAGGGATGAGGGGTGGGATTGTTGTATCAGATGGTACAATATATCTATCTGAGGCCAACGGGATCGTAAAAGATAGCAGGACCGGTCTTGAATGGAAAGCTGGACCGGACATGGACACTGACTGGAACGAAGCCAGATCATGGGTGCAAAGTTTGAATCTGGATGGCGGCGGTTGGAGAATGCCGACCATGGATGAACTGGAGGGTCTTTACAAGAAAGGTGTAGGTGAACGCAATATGACGCCTTTATTGAAGACCACTGGCTGGTGGGTTTGGTCAGGTGAAACTAAAGGTTCCTCGAATGCCGGGGACTTCGGCTTCAACGGCGGCATCCAAATAGAGGGGGTCAAGTCTACTCTTGACCCTTAGTCCATTCCCCTCCTCCATCTCTTAAACGAAGAATAGATCGCCTTATCCACGATCTTAGCTGCTAATGAATTGACCTGTCCATTCAATTATCATCTTCCGTGACATCGATTTTCATTTTTTTGCTTTCTCTTTCCTCTTTTGAAAAATCAATTCTTTGTTGGCCTGATAGTATTTCCGGTTATATGCTGCGACTGCCTCTTTTATTTGAGGATAGCGCTCTTTTGCCTTTCGTCTGGTTCTTTTCCTATTTCTTTCTCGCCAACCTTTTTGATACTCTCGAATTTGCTCCCGGTTCTCTTTATAGTAGGCCTTGCCATAAGCTCTAATTTCATCTTTATGCGTATCCCTGTATCTCTTTTGCTTTTTTAAGATGCTATCCCGGTTAGCCTGATAATATTCAGCTTCTGACGTTGCTGATGCCATTATTAGCCTCCGCATAACCACAATATCTTGCAGGCAAATATGGGAAAGGGGTAAAGTCTACTCTTGACCCTTAGTCCACCCCCTCGTCCATCCGTTTAAATGAAGAATAGATAAGCCCTGTTACGGGTTGCGGGTTTCGGGTTATCCCGCTGAAGCGGGATCTTCGCTTCGCTGCGACAGGTTGAGTGATTTCAGTGAGCATTTCTTCTCTTTTAACAGAGTAGATGCATTACGATGCTCACCAGCACATCCTTTTCCTCAGGACGGCTCTCAGCAATCATAAGGGTCATGGCCACCAATGCCGCATCTGATATCAGGCACCCACCGTCCGGATCGTAGAGGGCGCCATTTCGTTCAAGGAACCAGAGGAACAGGGCAGCTGCAATGCGTTTGTTGCCGTCGACAAAGGCGTGATTCTTGACTAAGAAATAGAGCAAATAGGCCGCCTTCTCTTCAAGGCCCGGATAGAGATCCTTCCCGTCGAAGGTCTGCATGACCGCGCCCAAAGCACTGGCCAGACTCTTATCCTTTTCGATGCCGAAAACAGCAGATTCGGCAAACCGCCCACGCAACTGGCCGACTATTCGCAAGGCTTCCTCATAGCTCAATATGTGTATGACCTCGCTCTTTCTCTCAGGTGCCTCCACGCGTTGATGGTCGTAATCATCCAGCAGGTCCAAGGCATGGCTGTATTCACCCACTACCTGGAGGAGGGCCTTGGCCTCGTCTCCCGAAAGGTCGCGCCGCTCAACGACACCTGTGATTAGCTTGACGGTCTTATCGAGTTCCATCAGCCGCCGCTCATTGACCGTGTAGCCCCGGATCATATGGTCTCGCAGGGTTTTGGTCGCCCAGATCCGAAATTGGGTACCACGCTTGGAATTTACGCGGTAACCGACAGAGATGGTGGCATCGAGATTGTAAAAGCGGACATTCCGGCGCACCTGGCGATTGCCCTCTTTTTGAACTACCGAGGATTCCTCGGTAGTTGCCGATTCCTCTAACTCCCCCTCTTCAAATATGTTACGCAGATGCAGACCAATCGTGTCCGTATCTTTGTCAAAAAGCGTGGACATCTGCTTTTGGCTCAGCCAAAGGGTATCCCGCTCCAGCCGCACATCCAGTTCGACAGTACCGTCCAGCGCCTGATATAAGACGAGTTTCCCGCGAGAATTGTTTTTCTGTCTTTTCATAATTGGGGTCATCAACTCTGCTGAATTATTTCTGAGCGAGCCCTGAGCCGGGCCGCAAAACATAAAACCCCGTTCTCTTTCTGTTCAGAGTAACGGGGTTTTGGATGTTCAGAAACCATTCTAAATCCTCTTTTCCCTCTTTTGGAGTTGAAAGAAGCGATTGGAACGGCAATATTGCCTAATTTCGTTTATAAAGAAACACTTAAGAAGTCAATGAAAAAAGGGAACGGGTTGCGCGTTACGAGTTACGGGTTGGTAGAAATTTGAAACTGGTTATTGGATGCTGGTTGCGCGTTACGGATTATTTTCCCGGTAAATCCTGGATATCCTGACTACCCCCTTCGATTCCGTCTTCTCCTTGAAAACCTCTCGATCCGTGAATCAGCCGGATGGGTATTTCGGCCAACTGACCGGGTAAAGATGGAGACGTGAAGGACCTGATCGTTAAGGGCCAGGGCAAAGCCGGTTATTTTCCTGGATTCCAGCCGGAAGTCGGTTCCCAGACCCACGGATGGGCGGGTTTCTGCCCTGGCCGAAAAGGCCGATTTCTGGAATCTGGTGACCTCGCTCTTGAGGGCCTTGTGCTCTTTGTCCGGATCGTACCAGTCAATGGCATCCAGAGAATAGCTTTCAAGCAGTTTTTTAAAGACTTTTGAAAAGGTTCCGGGTTTACCAAAGGCATCGAGTCCTACCACCCTGCCGTTGATCATGAAGATGGCCCCCACCTGGGAGTCGATCAACCTGAAGTGCTTTATGTATTCATTTATCGAAGGCATTTCCTTGTCGTAAATCGCGGCCATGGCGCCGGTAGGGGACGGGGCCGCCATCCTCTCCGCTTTTTCTGCTATGCCGTCCCAGAGGGCGCCCTGGTCAGCGCGAAATTCCCCTGAAGCCCTGACAGAATAATTGACCTGCTCGGTCTTCATGGCTCGAAGATTAGATGACATCATCCTTTCCTGACTGTGAAATGTTGGGCTGTCATATGACCATCTGCCATGTTCCACGCAGCTGACAGGGATCACAATCGTGGCATCCCCCTTAACCAGGATAGTGGTATTGACGATCCGGTTCTGTTTGGCCCCGACCAGCTCTTCACCGTCCAGGATGAGAATCATTTCAGGGGATTTATTTGCAACCTTCAGTTCCGGGACAGAACCATCACTGTCCAGTTCAAACACCTCCATCAGATTTTGGCTCAGAGCTTCATCCAACAGGAGGTATTCCAGCCCTGAAGAGTATGTTGAGAGGAGCGGGTAAAGGCTCAGGTTTTTGTAGGATTGTTTACGACCGACTTTGATCTGTTCCAGATAATTCTTGATAACGGTATCCATGTTGTGCCTCCTCTTTTGGGTACTGGGTACTGGGTACAAGTTACGGGTTGCGGGTTGCGTGTTGCGTGTTTCATATTTTGGGGCATTATAATAGACGGGTTTGACATATACGGTCACAACTGGAGAACTTTTTTTAAAAAAATCGATAAAGCTACAAAAATAATGAGTTGCCGGAAAATGGAGAAATCATTGTTGAAATTGGGGGCAATATGTGTTTAACTGTTCAAAATATCAGGATTATTTGAACCATTTCATGAAATATTTTAGCTTGAGAGGACGAAAAAATGGTATCAACTTTTTCACATGAAGATGAGACCGATGCTGAATTTATCCTTGCTGAAAAAAGTGAATGCTCAATTTGTGTACCTCCGACTACAAGCCGCTTAATGGTCAAGCGTAAGGGGCATAGCATTACGAGAAAAATCCCCAAACCTGTTGTTTTGGTGGATACACGCGAGCAGTTCCCTTTGAGTTTCGCCCACTTCTCTAACTGGATTGCGGAAACCAAAAAACAGAAACTGGATGCAGGGGATTACAGTGTAGAGGGGATGGAACATCTACTTATGTTGGAGCGGAAAAGTCTTGCCGATTTAATAACAACATTGATGCAGAACCGGAAGCGGTTTTTCAAATCATGTGAACGTCTGTCCATGTATCGTTGGCGTGCCTTGCTTGTTGAGGCAAGTTATGAGGATGTAAAGTCACCATACGATGACGGATATACAGAGGCACATCCCAATGCTGTTTCAGGTTCACTTGACGCTCTCGAGGCCAAATTCGGCATTCCAGTTATCTATACATCGCAATTCCGACCTTTGGCTGAAGAAAAGGCCGCAAGTTGGCTTTCTAAACATTTCACATATTGGTATCTGAAAACAAGGGGTCAAATCTACTCTTAGCTCTTTCCTAATATATCCTTCAAGTTTTTGACTCGTTTGCTAATATCTTTATTTTTTTCCATCTCACGTTTTACTCTTTCTACAACGCTGCCAACAGTACTATTTTTATCGATCCCAAAAGCTTTACCTACACCTTTTAGCGTATCATTCCGAATGGACCTTATTAGATAAATAGCGACATTCCTTGGCTCGTTAAAATGACCCCTTTTTGAGACAAGGATATCATCCACGGTCACTTTATAGTATTTACATACCTCTTCAACAATTTTATCCACATCTGGGGCAAGAAATCTGGATTCAGGAACCTCTTCATGGGTCTTATTAGAAAAAAACATCCCTTTAATTTTATCAACAAAACGCTTACTGCCTATCGCAGTTGGCAACTTCTTTCTCGCTAATATTCGATTAATCTCTTCAGGTGTCTCCTTAGAAACAAATCGTTGATATCTCCTGATACTTTCTGCCTTTGTTTTCGAGAATAATGATAGGATAAAATCTTTATGCAGCCAATCCCATTTCTTGGCAGCAGACAAATATCCCTTATGACTGCTCCAAGTATACTTGTTCAACTTCTCCACTATTCCAGCTTCCAATGGATTGCGATGAATATATCTTAACAACTCCAGAAGATAACTGTCTCCATCCACTATGATGGATTTGTACCGTCCTCTAAATAGTTGGCCATCACACAGATGCATTCTATTGAAACGCTGTGTATAAACTCCATTGAGATGTCTCATGGATCTGGATATATTGGCATCTGGCGTCTGAATCAATAAATGATAGTGATTTGACATTAAACAATAGGCAGCAATCTTTACATTATGGTCTTCAACCAGTTCCTTGAGTAGTTCAATAAATGCATTATAGTCAGTCTTCCCTGTAAATATCTCTTCGCTTCTCCTACCACGATTCATCACATGATACCAAGCATCTGGATATTGTATTCTTAATGGTCTGGACATAGCATATTTATACAACTAAAATTAGCAAGAGACAAGAGTAGATTTGACCCCTTTATTCGGCTCAGCACAGATTGAGAATGCACATTCGGGATGAACTCACGGCCGCCGGCGTGAAAATAACGTTGGAGCAGGTCGGGATCTTATTTCTCTTAAAAGAAGAGAATGGACGAGCCATGTCTCAACTCAGCCGGCTTCTTTTCCTGGACAACTCTACCATTACTGGTTTGATAGATCGCCTGGAAAAGTCCGGTTTTGTTCTTCGCAAAGCAAATCCAAAGGATCGTCGGATATTTCTCATTCATATTACAGGTCAGGGCATTAAAGAAGTGAATAAGGCGAAAACCGTTATCAATCTAGTTAATGATGAGATCAAGACGGACTTTTCAAAGGAAGAAATTGAATCCTTTCAAAAGATTCTCAATAGTTTTGTGGTGAAATTCAAAAAAGCATAACCTCACTCAGCTTTTGCACCGGCCACCTTATGTCGTGACCGGGATCTGAGGATAGCCGCCGTTGTTAAAAGAATTGGAGGAGAAATACCGTCCTCGACTCTACTGGTCGTTCCCCTGATTGGCTATCGCCACATGATGCTGGATTTCCTATATTATAGTTGAATTTTGACCCACCCCAGAAACGCAGAAGCGTACATCTGGTAGTTATAACCTGTTGGTGTCTGAAAACTGGGACTTCTTGATCTTCATTCCTGATTCGTTCTTCATCCTCAAATTTTCAAAAAATCTGATGATATACGCAGGATGGATAGCTGCCAATACTCGAGAAAAGGCAGGAACATGGATTGATTGCCCTGCCTTTGATGATACTGGAATCACGAAGTGATTCTAACGATCACACTCATCTTAATGTGAATACCTGTGATGGAGCCTCCCGACCCATTCTCGCTTTTTACTCCAGTAACCGGGTTTTTTCACAGCCTCTATCCATCGACCAGGGACCCATCTTCCTTTATGATTATAGTGGCCTGGATTCCACACTCTCTCATAGGTTGGAGGGATCCAGGCTCTTCTCATTTCCCAGTGTCCGTGAAGCCTTGGGGATGATGGTGGACGATGGATATAACCGGGAGCCGGGTGGAGATCACGAGGACGGTACTGGTTGAAGAGCGCATGTCCCAGCATGACAGCCCCTACACCTATGGCTATTCCTTCCCATCGGTAGCGATGTTTTTCCCCTGCCCACACTGATGAGGTCAAAAAAGTGACGCATAAAATTGTGATAAATACTACAATAAATAGATTTTTCTTTTTCATTTTTACCCTCCTTTACAATTAGCGAAGTTATAAACCGAATAACACGAACCCGCTTATTATATGTTATCGTTTAAAAATGCATTTTTTCAAAAAAATATTGGCCTCAAGTGTTTCCACCTCTTCCCTTGCTCTCTTCTTCATCAGTATATTCTCTCGAAAATCAGATGATATACGGCCATAAGACAAAACCCTATAGTTGCATAAATAATATGGCAACATGAGCGTAAAGCTTTGGTTTATAGACTTTTTGAATCGTTGTAGTCGTTTTACAGGAACACACTTCAGGCGAAATCTTGAAAACAATGAAAAGCGCCATGTTATTTACCCGAAGGGAAAGCCGATGATACCATATCTCCTGTGTTGTCGAGGGCTCGACGGCCCCGCCCCGGGCGGGGCAGCTTCACCCTTGACGTCTTGGATCTGCGGCATCCTCGACTTTTGCAACGTTAGGGAACGTCCTGCAATCAAACCCCTTGAATTTCCTCAGAACATCCAGTAATTTCTTCTATTGTGGTCACCAAAACCATATCAAGCGGACAAACCTCGTAGATAAAATTGAAGATACGCGAAGAAGATAGGGTTGGGGATATGATGTGCCCATGTAATTCTTACATAGTTGATTCATGACCTATTCTTAATTAAGCTGTAATTCAAGACCCTGTGTCAACAACGAGATTTATGCCTGAT